>NZ_JBIMDK010000004.1:0-256756 GCF_048552595.1 Acinetobacter psychrotolerans
AGTCATCGCCAGCTTTTAAATTTAAACACCCCCTCCGCTAACGCAGAGGGGGTGTTTTTTATTGCGCATAATATTTTATAAAATAACAAAATAAAACGTGAAATGAATGAAATCTAATCAAATGTGAGTGTGGAGTTGCTGCACTTTACATTGAGAATTTAAATATATTTGTATAGGTGATATCTCACTTTTTAGAGATAAAAAGTGACAAAATCTTTTATTGGGTGAAAGGTATGTCTTGTACCTCCACTAAACTGCGACATTTACGGCACCACACGATAGAAAGATCATATATGATTCAATAATATAATAAGTATAAGTAAATGGTCAGCTTTACTATATTCTAGACATTGGATTCCAGTTGAAATATTTAAAATAAAAAAGTAGAAAATTATGTATAAGAAGACAGCAGTACCGACAATCTATGAGAATTCTGAAACCAATGCATATGAAGGAAAAGTTATTTGGTCACCTATAAAGTCTATTTGGGTAATAATGATGTATCTTATTGGAATTTATGGTGTTTTATTTTTATCATCTATTGAAAACTTTCTAGTATTTTTAGCTAGTTCTGCTATTACGCTATGCGTTGGGCATTCATTAGGAATGCACCGTCGCTTAATTCATCAAAGCTATGAATGTCCTAAATGGCTAGAATATTTATTTGTTCATTTTGGTGTTATTGTCGGATTAGCTGGTCCTTTTGGTATGGTGAGAACACATGATACTCGTGATTGGGCACAGCGCCAACCTCAGTGTCATCCATATTTTTCTCATCAAAGCTCTTTTCTAAAAGATGGTTATTGGCAAATGCATTGCGATATTGTTTTAAAACATCCTCCTATATTTAAAGAAGAATCTATTCTCGATACTCAATTTTATCGTTTTATGGAAAAAACGTGGATGTTACAGCAATTACCTTTGGCATTTATTCTATATCTTATAGGAGGGGTAGAATGGGTCATTTGGGGAATTTTTTTACGTGTCGCAGTTTCAGTCACAGGTCATTGGTTAATTGGATATTTTGCTCATAATTCAGGTCATCGTTCGTGGTATGTAAAAGGTTCAGGCGTACAAGGCTATAATATTAACTTTTGTGGCTTAATTACTATGGGAGAATGTTGGCATAATAATCACCATGCATTTCCAGGTTCGGCAAAACTAGGTCTAGAAAAAGGTCAAACCGATCCTGGTTGGTGGGTATTAATAATATTAAATAAAATTGGATTAGTTAAAAAATTAAAATTAGTCGCTGATTTAGAAGAACGACAAGAGCTTGTACCGTACCATCAAGAAACTAACGAATAATGGTAATTGTCATTCAAACAGCATCATCCAGCTCTTATTTGATTGAGGCTTTATGCATGAAAAATTGCCATTTACATATAGATGGTAATTTTCAATCTAATAAACTCAACACATCATTTTCAGTTAATTTCACATCATTTTCATGGTCTATACTGAGAATTGATTTGGTTAGATTGGCCTTATTTCGTTGTAAAGCCAAAATCTTTTCTTCAATACTTTGAGTGGTAATCAATTTATATACAAAAACGGGTTTATCTTGTCCAATACGCCATGCGCGATCCGAGGCTTGGTCTTCGGCAGCTGGATTCCACCATGGGTCAAAATGAATCACAGTATCCGCAGCAGTCAGGTTTAAACCTACACCACCTGCTTTTAGACTGATCAAGAAAATAGGAATATCACCTACTTGGAAAGCGGTAATAACTTCATCACGTTTTTTGGTTTTACCTGTGAGTTTTACATTCTTAATTTTAAGTGTATTTAATTGATCTTCAATGATTTGTAGCATACTGGTGAATTGAGAGAAGATTAAAATCTTTCGTCCTTCTTCAACCATGTCTTGAACCATTTCTAATAAATGATCCAATTTAGCAGATTCAACATTTTGATTTTTAATATGATCAAGGTCTAATAGACTAGGATGGCAACAGACTTGTCGTAATTTGAGTAAAGCACTCAGAATCTGAATCTGACTGCGATTAAACCCTTTCACTGCAATTAATTCACGGATATTTTTTTGCATTGTGGCACGAACAGCTTCGTACAATTTTGACTGCTGTTCATACATGTCAATATTGACTTCAATTGTGGTTTTTTCAGGAAGTTCTTTAGCAACTTCTGTTTTTAAACGACGTAACATGAAGGGTTTTATGCGAGAAACTAGTTTATTCTTAAGATTTACATCGGCATGTTTTTCGATTGGGTTACGATATTTTTTATTAAATACTTCCTGACTATACAAAAATCCAGGCATCAGAAAGTGGAATAAAGACCAAAGTTCACCTAAATGGTTTTCAATAGGTGTACCTGTTAGGCATAGACGATGCTTGGCTTGAATCTGACGAACGACTTGTGCAGCCTTAGAACGTGGATTTTTAATATTTTGCGCCTCATCTAAAATGAGTAAATGATATTGATGGGCAAGCAGTAGTTCTTCATCACGACCTAAAAGTGGATAAGTACTGAGGACAATATCAACATTTTGAATATTTTTAAAATGTTCAATTCGATCACTACCTTGTAATACCAAAACTGTTAATTCAGGCGTGAATTTTTCTGCTTCTTTACGCCAATTATGCATCAGTGAAGTCGGTGCAATAATCAATACAGGATGCTGTTCTAATCGACCAGCTTGTTTTTCTAAGAGTAGATGTGCAAGCGTTTGAGCAGTTTTCCCTAAGCCCATATCATCGGCAAGGATTCCGCCATGTTCGGTTTCACGTAAAAATTGCAACCATGCCAAACCTTGTTGTTGATATGGACGTAATTCACCCTGAAACCCTCGTGGTGTTGGAAGTTGATTTTGATAGCTTTGTTGCAGCCGATCTGCGAATATTTTTAAACGATCATTGCTTTGCCAAGGCATACCTAAATGATGTTGTAAGTCTAGAATCTGAACCGCATCGTAACGATCAAATCCAGCAGATTCAGGTTTTTGTAAGATTTCTTTCATATAAATAAAGATTGGCTTAATATCTTGAATCTTAATAGCAAGTTGTGGATGCTCAGAACCTAAATCGATATTGATATAACCATCGTCTTCGAATTGTTCTAGATATTCAGGGTCTAATATGATTGGCATGCGAGTGACAAGTTCACCAAGCAGTTCTATCAGATTATATGTATTGCCATTGGCATCTTGAACTGTTGCACCTACATTGAACCAGTCTGGTCTTTGATCGGACTCAATCAGTTCAAATTGTAGATTTTGTGTAGAAATAAGATTAAATAAGCTGTCTACTGTATGTTCAACTTTCCATCCCAATCGTTCAATTTTATTTTCTGGAATAAGTTGCTCAACCCAGTCATAAGGATTGGCACAAATAACTGATTTTTCGGTGATATCATCAAAAGCAGGGCGTTTATTTTTATTAATTTCTGTAATCCACTTGAGTGATGGAACAATACTTTTTAATAACTCAAATTGTGATTTTTCAGTCGCTAAATCACGGTGTTGCCGTACCGATTTCCCATTGTGGTAGCTAATGAAACTGGCATCTGGAAAGCCTGCTTTGATTGTTCCAGTTGGGTAATCAAATTCAATTTCTGCTATAGCATAATGATTCATTTGACCCAAACGATCGTATTGTGGAAAGCTGCCAAAACGTAGAATAGGCGTCGGTTTTCCATCAAGAACTTCAATATTTTGTGTAAATTGAGCTTGGGGTAAATCTTCAAAAATTGAATAAGGTTGAATGACTTGTTCAAATTCAGCAATCAAATCTACAGGCATTTGTGGCATGTTAATGAGTTCTTCAATCATTTCACTTGAATATGAAGACTCAAGCACACCGACTTGATTTCTAAAGGTATCGAGATAACTCAAAGGATGTGAATGGATAATAAAAATTTGTTTGGCATGTTCAGCTTCAATCTCTTGATGGTTTTGATCAAAAAATTGCGCTTTTAACTTTTCAGTTTGTTGCACTGGACGTGCGTGCCAGTTGAACTCGATACGATAGCTTTCATCAGACCACGTCAGTGCAGGGTTTATGATGTTTAAAGCATAACAATTGCCACTTTGAATTGCAGTTTTTAATTGTTCCTGATAAATGCCTGAAATATCCCACGCTGTTGGATAATAATGAGTATTGGTAAAGTTTAGTTTAGCAAAAAAGTATAAATGATTAAAAATTTTCTTTTCTTCAGATGAAACTTTGAGTCGTCCATTAAGGACATTGTCATAACTGGTATACGCATTTGTATCACGGATTTGTCCATTTTTATTACGGCGAACTTTATAAACACTCAGTTGTAATGTATTGGTGTTCTTTTTTTGTTGGAAAATATAAATCAGTTGATTTTGAGATATTACTTGTATTGGTTTTTCTTGTGCAAGTTGTTGTCTAAACTGATTCAGCCAAGTTTTCGCAGTGTAATGTGTTGGACTGGTGTTGCTGAGGGAAGAATGTATTGTTGCAATATTATCAGTATGTACTGTAGAAACTGTTTGAACATTTGAAGTTACATATTTGTTAAATGGTTTTTCATTTTGATGCTCATAAAAATATCGAGCTAAAGCTGCTGCATGTTTGCAGTTATATCTCACAGGACAACTACACTTGGTATCTGCAATGCTATTTTTTAATGTATGAATAGTAATATAGGTTTCGTATAAATCAGTACCTTCAATTTGAGCTTTGATACTAAGTTTATTATTTTCAAAGCGAACATTTAAACGATGTAAATCAATATCTTTCACATAACTGGCACTTCTTTGAACCGTAATTGTGCTAAAACGAGATAGAAATTGAGTAAGCGTCGTCTTCATTGAGGGATATAAAAAGTAAAATCAAATATTGCATGATTCTAGCTGATTTAAATTTTAAAAAATTAGAAATGATCAATTTTGTCAAAGAAAATGTTCAAAATGAACTTTTTTGCAACAAGTGATTGGCTCAAATACTGTCAATATTACTGTTTTGAATAATAAGCTGGGAAGCAAATAAACATGAATTACAATCCAATTTACTATACAGATCAACATTTTGCATTTGCTGATTCAGTCCGAAAATTTGTTCAAAAAGAATTAATGCCACATATTAATGAATGGGAAGAAGCAGAAACTTTTCCAAAAGAACTCTATAAAAAAGCGGCTGATATCGGACTCCTTGGATTAGGTTTTGATGAAAACTATGGTGGTATTCCAGATACCGATGCTTTTCACATTCTTTTATCTTCAATCGAATTAGCAAAAACAGGTTCAGGTGGCTTATGTGCTTCATTATTATCACATTCCATTGGTGCACCTCCCATCAATCATTTTGCTTCAGCTGAAATTAAAGAAGCGGTACTCACGCAAATTTTGGCAGGGGATAAAATTTCGGCGCTCGCAATTACAGAACCGAGCGGTGGTTCAGATGTTGCCGCATTAAAAACTAAAGCAGTTCGTGATGGTGATGATTATATTGTCAGTGGTGAAAAAACCTTTATTACTTCTGGAATGCGAGCAGATTATTACACTGTGGCAGTTCGAACTGACCCAGAAGCAAAAGGACCGAATGGTATTTCGATGCTGCTTATTGATGCACATAGTGCAGGTATCACCAAAAGTAAATTAGACAAGATGGGGTGGTGGGCATCGGACACAGCGCATTTACATTTTGATGAAGTACGAGTACCTGCAAAAAATCTACTCGGTGCAGAAAACATGGGCTTTCTGGTCATTATGAATAACTTCAATATGGAGCGTTTTTTCCTTGCTGCGAGTAGTTATGGCTTTGCTTTGACCTGTTATGAAGAGGCTTTGGATTGGGCAAAAGAGCGTAAAACATTTGGTAAGCGTTTGGTTGATCATCAAGTGGTACGTCATAAACTGGTTGAAATGGCGACTCGTTTAACCACCACACGAGCTTTGCTCGAAGACACAGCTTACCGTTTAGGTCAGCCAGAATTACAAGGCAATGAAATGATTGCCCAGATTTGTATGCTGAAAAATGTCGCAACACAAACCATGCAGTTCTGTGCAGATGCAGCAGTACAAACGCTTGGTGGCATGGGCTTTATGCGAGGAATGAAGTCTGAACGAATTTATCGTGATGTTAAAGTGAACATGATCGGTGGTGGTGCAGAAGAAATTATGAAAGATCTTGCGAGTCGTCAGTTGGGGTATTGATTTTTTGAATGATCGATTATTTTAAAATAGCAGTATAAAAAGAACATTAACAAGGAAAACAGGGAATAAAATGGATCATTTAAATAACCCGATTTATTACACCGCAGAGCATCGTGCTTTTGCAGACAGTGTTAAAAAGTTTGTGGAAAAGGAAATTTCTCCTTTTGTGAATGAATGGGATGAAGCTGAAACTTTCCCTCGTGAATTATATCAAAAGGCTGCTGAGATTGGTTTGCTTGGTTTGGGTTTTGATGATGAGCATGGCGGTATTTCAGATGCAGATGCATTTCATGTTTTTTTAGCAGCTGTAGAAACTGCGAAAGCAGGATCGGGTGGCGTACATATTTCTTTAATGATTCATACCATTGGAACGCCTCCGATTCATCATTTTGCCCAGCCACATATCCGTGACAAAGTGATGCCACAAATTATTTCAGGTGAGAAAATTTCTGCATTGGCGATTACTGAGCCAAGTGGTGGTTCAGATGTGGCTGCTTTGCAAACCAAAGCCATTCGTGAGGGTGATTTCTACATCGTTAGCGGTGAAAAAACCTTTATTACTTCTGGGATGCGTGCGGATTACTATTCTGTCGCAGTACGTACTAATTCTGAAATAAAAGGTGCAAATGGTATTTCAATGCTTCTGGTCGATGCACATAGTGCAGGTATTACCAAATCGCCTCTAAAGAAAATGGGATGGTGGGCTTCAGATACAGCGCATTTACATTTTGATCAAGTGAAAGTGCCTGTTGAAAATCTGTTGGGTGAGGAAAATGCAGGCTTTAAAGTCATCATGAAGAACTTTAATATGGAGCGCTTTTGGTTGGCTTCAATGGCGTATGGTTATGCATTGGTGTGTTACCAAGAGGCTTTGGAATGGTCAAAAGATCGTAAGACCTTTGGTAAACGTTTGGTTGACCATCAGGTGGTACGTCATAAGTTGGTGGATATGGCGACACGTTTAACTGCGACTCGTGCTTTATTGGAAGATACGGCATATCGAATGGGTAAAGCTGAATTACAAGGCAGTGATTTGATTGCACAAATTTGTATGTCTAAAAATGTCGCAACACAAACCATGCAATTTTGTGCAGATGCTGCTGTTCAAACGCTTGGTGGGATGGGCTTTATGCGAGGAACTAAATCTGAACGAATTTACCGTGAAGTGAAAGTGAATATGATCGGTGGCGGTGCTGAAGAAATTATGAAGGATTTGATTGCTAAGCAGTTGAGGTTCTAATTATTCTCAACGAGTTCAAGAATATGCCCATCATGATTTTTGACCACAGTATGATAGCCAAAAGCTGTGTGTTGTGGTGGGGATACAATTACAGCTAAATTATAAATTTCTTTAACTAAGTTTGATAGGTAGAAATTTTCTATAAAATAATGAAGTCATAATTTTATTTTGTTAAAATTATTTCATTGCCATTTCCCAGACAATTTCCGTCAGCTCTTCCATGGTCATTTTGCCATTCGGCCTATACCACGTTACCGTCCATGCAATTGCACCACCCACCAAACGTCGCCAGATAAAGGCATCATATTTTACTTGACCAACTAGCCGTAACTTTTCGATGACGTCTAACCAAATATTCTCATAATCATTACGTAGTTTTAACAGTTCATCCTGCTTTTCTTGGGATAGTGCAAACCATTCATACACCAGAACTGCCATTGCAGAACCCGTATCACCAGTGATAGAAAATAACTCTGCTCTAATTAAATTTTTCAATTGCTGTTCAGGTAAATCAGACAGCGCGATGGCATCCTGCATACGTGCATAGTGATAAATAATGGTTTGCTGCATAACATGCGCCAAAATATCATCTTTACTTTTAAAATGATGAAATAAGCTACCCGACTGAATTCCAATGAAATTTGCCAATTCTCTGACTGTTGTTTTTTCATAGCCTTGCTTGTGAAATAAATACGCAGCACCCAATAGTACTCGCCCTCGAGCATTATCTTCAAAACAGGCGATGGCAGGAATCTGATCAATCGAAGTTGCAATCATTTTATAAGAATTATCCTTTCGTATTTTTTAATATGAGCAAAAATGTTTACTCAGTATAACATTTTGCACTTTACAAACCAAGCGCTTGCTTGGTAGATTAAAAGTATAAATTTTATTCACGACAATGAAAACAAAATGGGTGTGGAAATGGAAGATCAACGTATTGTCAAAATTGGTTGTGCCTCTGGTTTCTGGGGGGATACCAATACGGCAGCATTTCAGTTGGTGCATATGTCTGATATCAATTACTTGGTTTTTGATTATCTTTCAGAAATCACGATGTCCATTATGGCAAAAGCCATGATGACCAATCCAGAGCATGGTTATGCATTGGATTTTGTTAGTCGGGTAATGACACCATTACTGAAAAAAATCAGTGATAAAAAAATAAAAGTGATTAGCAATGCAGGTGGTGTTAATCCATTGGCTTGCCGCGATGCTTTACAAAAAGTGATTGAATCACAAGGATTAAATTTAAAAGTCGCTGTAGTTTTAGGTGATGATTTATTGCCAAAACAGGCTGAATTTCAAAAGCAAAATGTTAAAGAAATGTTCAGTGGTGAAGATATTCCTACACATTTAGCCAGTTGCAATGCATATCTGGGTGCAGTTCCTATTCGTGATGCACTGGATGCGGGTGCAGATATTGTCATTACTGGGCGTGTGGTTGATTCTGCGGTAGTACTTGCGCCGTTATTAAATGAATATCAATGGTCTATGAGTGACTACGATAAATTAGCACAAGGCTCACTGGCAGGACATATTATTGAATGTGGTGCACAGTGTACAGGTGGTAATTTTACGGATTGGCGACTGGTTCAGGGCTTTGACAATATGGGCTTTCCAATTGTTGAAGTATCACCTGATTCATCATTCATTGTGACAAAGCCGAACGGTACAGGTGGACTAGTTTCAATTGGGACTGTTGCAGAGCAAATTGTCTATGAAATTGGTGATCCTCAAGCGTATTTACTGCCCGATGTAACCTGTGATTTTAGTAATGTACAGCTCGAACAGATTGGTGAAAATTGTGTCAAAGTCACAGGTGCAAAAGGTCGTGCGCCTACAGAGCAGTATAAAGTTAGTGCAACTTACCCAGACGGTTACCGAGTGCAAGTCAGTTTTATGATCGCAGGTCGTGAAGCAATTGAAAAAGCTCAAGTCATTGCCGATGCTATTTTAAATAAATGTGAACGTGTGATGGCGTTGCGCTCTATACCGCCATTTGCAGAAAAATCGGTGGAAATTTTAGGTATTGAAAGTACTTATGGTGCTCATGCTCAGACATTAAATAGTCGTGAAGTTGTTGTGAAAATGGCAGTAAAACATATGTTTAAGGAAGCATGTATGTTCTTTGCTTCTGAAATTGCACAAGCATCTACAGGTATGGCACCTGCACTGGCAGGAATTGTCGGTGGACGACCAAAAGCATCCCCCGTCATTAAACTGTTTTCTTTCCTTATTGATAAAAATCAACTAATTATCGATACCGATATCGACAACAAGCGTACACAAATTCAAATTCCACAAGGCTCGTCAGATCAGACATTTACCCAGCATTCAGTGGGTGATGTTGCTCAATTCACTGGTGATGAAATTGAAGTGTCTCTGATTGATATTGCCCATGCTCGTAGTGGCGATAAAGGCAATGCAAGCAATATTGGGGTGATTGCACGTAAAGCAGAATATCTACCGTGGATTCGGGCAAGCCTGACTGAAGCCAATGTCGCTGAATATATGAAGCATGTGATTGATGCCGAAAAAGGCAAGGTAATCCGTTATGAATTACCAGGTTTGAACGCATTGAATTTTATGCTTGAAAATGCTTTGGGTGGTGGTGGTGTGGCAAGTTTGCGTATAGACCCGCAAGGTAAGGCTTTCGCACAGCAGTTATTGGATATGCCAGTGAAAATTCCTGCGAGTTTAAAAATGCTGTAATTGTAAATCCTCCTAACCTTCTTTGGAAAAGGGGGAGCTCATCCAATTTTTTTATTAAGAGTTGAAAGCTCCTTCTCCTTTGGGAGAAGGTTGGGATGAGGGGCGTTAAGAAAATCAAAGTAATAATTTGGAAATAAAAAATGCATTATCATTCAATATTTAGACTAGATGCTTTTCAGAACAAAGTCATTATCGTGACAGGTGGTGGTTCTGGTATTGGCCGCTGTACGGCACATGAGCTGGCTGCATTAGGTGCTCAGGTCATCATCACTGGGCGCAAAATTGAAAAACTAGAAAAAATCAGTGCAGAAATTATTGCCGATAGTGGCAAGGTTCATAGCATTGTTTGTGACAATCGTGAAGAAGAACAAGTCAAAGACATGATTGCAGAAGTCATTGAAAAATTTGGCAAGATTGATGGTTTGGTGAATAACGCAGGTGGTCAATTCCCATCGACATTGGAAAGTATCTCTGCCAATGGTTTCGATGCAGTAGTACGTAATAACTTGCATTCTACCTTCTATTTAATGCGCGAAGCTTATAACCAATGGATGGCGAAAAATGGTGGCAGTATTGTCAATATGGCTGCGGATATGTGGGGCGGTATGCCAGGAATGGGGCATTCTGGTGCTGCACGTTCAGGGGTTGATAATCTGACTAAAACCGCTGCGGTAGAGTGGGGGCATTCAGGGGTGCGAGTGAATTGTGTTGCACCTGGATGGATCGTGTCATCGGGTATGGATAATTATTCAGGTGATTTTGCCAAATTCATTATTCCAAGTCTGGCGGGCAATGTGCCATTAAAACGCATGGGTACTGAGTCAGAGATATCATCCGCCATTTGTTATTTACTTTCCGAAGCGGCAGGATTTATTTCAGGGGTAACGTTACGTATTGATGGTGCTGCATCACTGGGTACTCGCATGTATCCATTGGCAGATGCGACCAACAGTAAATCTTATAATGGTTTCCATCGAGCCTTCATCCCCGATGTATTAAAAGATGAGCTTGGAAAAGCAGAGCAAATTTCTACCCAAATGCAAGATGATAAGAAGGATTAAAAAATGACTATTCTCCAATCTGAAATTGCTGTGGGTAGTGAGCAATACGAACAGAATAAAGCCGCACTTTTAGAACAACTTGAAGAAGTACGTGTGGTACAGAATAAAGGTTTGGAAAAGTCTTATGCGGCTAAACCCAAGTTTGATAAGAAAGGCAAAATTCTGCCACATGAACGTGTACGTTTGGTGCTAGATCCAGACTCACCTTTTGTTGAGATATGCGGTTTAGTTGGCTACAACATGCATGACGATAAAGATGGTTCGGAAGCAGGTGGTGGGATTATTTCAGGTATTGGTTTTGTCAGTGGTGTACGTTGCTTAGTTTCTGCAAGTAATAGCGCAATTAAGGGTGGAACAATGTCGCCAATGGGCGTGCAAAAAACCTTACGATTGCAAAAAATAGCGATGGAACAGAAATTACCCATGGTCACTATGACCGAAAGTGGTGGTGCTAATCTGAACTATGCAGCAGAAGTATTTACCTATGGTGGGATGACTTTTGCCAATCAGGCGCGGATGTCTGCGGCAGGACTGCCACAGCTTTCCATCGTGCATGGTAATGCAACGGCAGGCGGTGCGTATCAGCCGGGTTTGTCTGATTATGTCATTACTGTGCGTAAACAATCTGAAATGTTATTGGCAGGTCCTCCATTATTATTGGCTGCGACAGGTGAGGTTGCTACTGCTGAGGAACTTGGTGGTGCAGAGATGCATGCTCAGGTAGCAGGAACAGCAGAGTATCTGGCGGAAAGTGATGCCGATGGTATTCGTATTGCACGTGAAGTTTTTGCCCATCTGAACTGGAAGGAACAGACGCACAGCCTAAATAATCATTACAAAGAGCCGCGTTACGATGTAGAAGAACTGTTGGGCATTATTCCCAATAACACTAAACAACCTTTTAATATGAAAGACATCGTGGCTCGGTTGGTTGATGATTCAGATTTTCTTGAATTTAAACAGGAATATGATGATTTAACTGTTTGTGGATGGGCGAAAATTGGTGGGCAGAATATTGGCATTATTACCAATAATGGTCCAATTACTCCACAAGGTGCAACCAAGACAGCGCAGTTTATTCATCTATGCGAACAGACGCAGCGCCCACTTTTATTTTTGCATAACACGACAGGTTTTATGGTTGGAACGGATGCTGAACAGAACGGCATTATCAAACATGGTTCAAAGCTGATTCAAGCGGTGGCAAATACTACCGTACCAAAAATATCTATTGTGGTGGCAGGCTCTTATGGTGCAGGAAACTATGCCATGTGTGGTCGTAGTTTATCGCCTGATTTTATTTTTGCATGGCCAAATTCACATGTCGCTGTCATGGGTTCTGCACAGGCTGGAAAAGTACTTCGTATTGTTGCGGAAGGAAAACAAAAAGCATCTGGCATGGAACCGAATGAGCAGATGTTAGATTTTCTTGAGCAAAGTACAGCGATGAAACTGGAACAGCAATCCACGGCTTTATTCAACACAGCGATGTTGCATGATGATGGCATTATTGACCCGAGAGATACTCGTAAGGTACTGATATTTTTATTGGAAACCATTTATGAAGCAGAGCATCGTAAATTGAATCCAACCCGATTCGGGGTGTCGAGATTTTAATTGTATTAAAAATAGTTGAATCCCTCTCCTTCATCCTCTCCCAAAGAGAGAGGAGACTTCATGACTATATGAAGTTTATGGATAGTCATAGAAATTTAAACACAACAAAATTCAGGAAATAATAGGAACAAACAAAATGAAATTTACCTCAGAACACGATGCATTACGCCGTACCACACGTCAGTTTGTAGAAACTGAACTGAATCCATTTATCCCAGAATGGGAAGCTGCAGGTAGTTTCCCAATTCACGGAGTCTTTAAAAAAATGGCGGATTTAGGGTTACTTGGTATTTGTAAGCCCGAAGAAAATGGTGGTGCAGCACTCGACTATTCTTATAATTTAGTGGTTGCGGAAGAGTTAGGTCGTGCAGCTTGTGGTGGTGTGCCTTTGGCAATCGGTGTCCAGACCGATATGGCGACACCTGCTTTGGCACGTTTTGGCAGCAAAGAATTACGTGATGAATTTTTAACACCTGCAGTTGCAGGAGAATATGTAGCTTCGATAGCTGTATCTGAAGTGCATGCGGGTTCAGATGTTGCAGCGATAAAAACTACAGCAAAAAAAGAGGGCGATGATTACGTTATTAACGGCAGTAAGATGTGGATTACCAACTCATTACAGGCCGATTTTTTCTGCCTGCTTGCCAATACTTCTGACGATAAACCACATGTAAATAAATCCATGATTATTGTCCCTGCCAAAACCAAAGGTATCAGTTTTTCAGAACCATTAAATAAGTTAGGAATGCGTTCTACGACAACAGCAGAAGTGTATTTTGACAATGTCCGTGTACCACAGCGCAACTTGGTCGGTGCAGAAGGTATGGGCTTCATGATGCAGATGATGCAATTTCAAGAAGAGCGTATGTGGGCGGCAGCCAATGCCATTGGCGGCCTAGAAAATGTGATTAAACAAACCATTCAATACACCAAAGAACGCAGTACATTTGGTCAGCCACTCATTAATAACCAATATGTCCATTTCCGTTTTGCAGAACTCATGACTGAAGTTGAAGCGTTACGTGCATTGACTTACCGTGCTTGTGATATTCATGTGAATGGTGGAAATGCGACAGAAATTGCATCTATGGCTAAATTGAAAGCGGGTCGTTTGACTCGTGAAGTTGCGGACAGTTGCTTACAGTTTTGGGGCGGCAATGGCTTCATGTGGGATAACCCTGCATCTCAGCTATATCGTGATGGACGCTTGGGTTCTATTGGTGGTGGTGCAGATGAAATCATGCTTGGCATTATTTGTAAGTTGATGGATATTTTGCCATCTAAGCGTAAATAAGGAGCCGCTATGACACTTTCTCAAGCATTGACCGATTTACAACTGGATGACAGTATTCAATTAGATTTATCGGAAGGCATTCTATCGCTGATATTGAACCGTCCTGAAAGCCGTAATGCCATGAGTCTAAATATGGTGAAAGCCATTCAGCAGGTATTTACTGCAATTCATGATGATGTTGCCATTCGTGCTGTGGTCATCCGAGGTAAAGATGGTCATTTTTGTGCAGGCGGTGATATTAAAGATATGGCGCAACTGCGTGGTGAAGCCATGAGTGTAGGGTCAAATCAACCATATGTTAATTTCAACCGTCAGTTTGGTGCCATGATTGAACTGGTCGATCAAGCGCCACAAACGGTTGTTGTGGTACTTGAAGGTGCTGTGTTGGGTGGTGGATTTGGTTTGGCTTGTGTATCCGATGTTGCGATTAGCCGTTCAGATGCTAAGTTTGGTTTACCTGAAACTGGCTTGGGTGTACTTCCTGCTCAGATTGCACCTTTTGTGGTGAAACGGATTGGTTTGACTCAGGCACGTCGTATTGCCTTACTTGGCAATCGTTTTGAAGGACATGATGCATTGACCATGGGTGTTGTCCATGACGTTGTAGAAAATGAAGCTGAATTGGAATTGGCTCTGAGTAAAGTGCTATTACAAATTCGCCGAACTGCACCGAATGCTTCACGTGTCACTAAAGCATTGTTGCATCGAACATTATCAGAACCATTAAAACCATTACTAGATGATGCAGCACTATTATTTGCCAATGCGGTCAGTAGTGAAGAAGGTTTGGAAGGCACGATGGCATTTGTACAAAAGCGTAACCCGAACTGGTTTGGCGATGCGTAGTTATAAAACTACTTTATGTCATTGAAATGATAAAATATAAATAGGGAAACAAGAATGACATTTTCCAAAGTATTGGTGGCAAACCGTGGTGAGATTGCAGTCCGTGTTATGCAGACTGCAAAAGCAATGGGCTATGCCACAGTGGCTGTTTATTCAGATGCAGACAGTCATGCACGTCATGTCACAGTTGCAGATGAAGCGGTTCATATTGGAGCTTCTAAAGTTTCAGAATCGTATCTGTCGATTGATAAAATTATTGCAGCCTGTCAAAAAACAGGTGCAGATGCAGTACATCCTGGCTATGGATTTCTCTCTGAAAATACTGATTTTGCAGCTGCATGTGCAAAGCATGGGATTACTTTTATTGGGCCAAGTGCGCCATCGATTGAGTTGATGGGCAGTAAACGCTTATCTAAAATTGCCATGATCAAAGCAGGTGTACCTTGTGTTCCTGGTTATGAGGGGGATCGGCAGGATTTAGATCATTTGGCGGAACAGGCAGAAAAAATTGGCTATCCGTTAATGGTCAAAGCATCTGCAGGTGGTGGTGGGCGTGGTATGCGCCTAGTTCAGCAATCTTCAGAATTGATGGAATCTCTAAAAACCGCTCGTTCTGAGGCTGAAAATGCATTCGGTTCAGGTGAGCTGATTCTTGAAAAAGCGGTAATTGCACCGCGCCATGTGGAAATTCAGGTTTTTGGTGATACGCATGGCAATCATGTTTATCTGTTTGAGCGAGATTGTTCTATTCAGCGTCGTCATCAAAAAGTTGTAGAAGAAGCACCGTGTCCTGTTATGACAGCCGAACTGCGTCAGCGCATGGGGGAAGCGGCAGTTTCTGCTGCAAAGTCTTGTAATTATATTGGTGCAGGCACAGTCGAGTTCCTACTGGATCAATCGGGCGAATTCTATTTCCTTGAGATGAATACACGTTTGCAGGTAGAACATCCTGTTACAGAAATGGTCACAGGCCTAGATTTAGTCGAATGGCAACTTCGTGTTGCCAATGGTGAAGTGTTGCCGCTCAAGCAAGATCAACTACAGCTAAATGGTCATGCCATTGAAGTACGTTTATATGCAGAAGATCCACGTCAGGATTTTCTACCACAGACAGGACAAGTATTGAAATGGCAACCTGCTGAATTACCGAACGTGCGTATCGATCACGGCTTGTTGTCACAAGGTGAAATCAGTCCTTTTTACGATCCGATGGTGGCAAAAGTCATTGCTTATGGTAAAACCCGTGAAGATGCGATTCGTTTGCTTGCTCGTGCTGTAGATGATTGTGTGTTACTCGGTGTAAACAGCAATAAACAGTTTTTGGTGAATTTATTACGCCATCCAATTATTGTGGCTGGAGATACCAATACCGCATTTATTCAACAGTATTTTCAGGCAGATATGAGTTTGCATCAACAGACTTTGTCATTGGAACATTTGGCTGTGGTTGCTGCTATTTTCACACAGGCTCAGCATCAAAAAGGTTGGAACACGGGTCTAAGCCCTCGCTTACCGCTAAAACTTCTGATTGATGATCAAAAAGTTGAATTGTTGGTAGAACAAAAAGGGCAGAGTATCGCCGTGGAAACTTGTGGTCAATTGCAGTCTATTGATTTGATCAGTCAATCATCAGAACAGCTTATTTATATTGTTGATGGTGTACGCTGTAAAATGAGCTATGTGTTGAATGATGATCAACTTTATCTGGATACACTGAATGGTAATGTCAGTGTGAGTAATGTGACTTATGCACCGCCTGAAATTGCTGAAACAGCAGGTGATGGCAAAATTCGTGCACCGATGGATGGTGCAATCATTAACATTCTGGTGAATGTAGGTGATCGCGTTGAGAAAGGTCAGACTTTGCTCATTTTAGAAGCCATGAAAATCCAACAGCAGATTAAATCGGATGTGGATGGTGTGGTTGAAGAGATTATTGGACAGACAGGACAGCAAGTGAAAAAACGTCAAGTGTTGTTCAGTATTCATGTCTAAGTGAATATTCTAGCTGAGTGGTTAAACTGGTTAATTGTTCAATCAGTAATGCTTTTAGTTTTTTAGTTACCAAAAACATTTCGTTTATTGGATTCAGTATTTTGGAATCTTGTTGCGAGCTCTCTTCCCCAAAGGGATGGGAGCTTTCTTCATTTCTAAGTCTAAAAAAAGACGATGACTTGACACGCTTTCAGGCAGTTGTTATTTTTCGGCAATTCTTGCCAATACATGATTGACATGCCCATAGATAAGAGCTTTGTTTATCAACCACCTTTAGAACCGCTCGCTATTATTTTTGAAGATGATGACTTTGTTGCAATTCATAAACCTGCAGGATTACTTTCTGTTCCTGGGCGTTTGGTTGAACATCATGATAGTGCTTATTTTCGAGTTCTTGAATTATATCCAAATGCCAAAATTACCCATCGTTTAGATATGGCAACTTCTGGCATTTTGTTATTTGCTAAGCACCGTGATGCTGAAGTTGCAGCAAGTAAAATGTTTCAGGCAAGAACCATTAAAAAGAATTATATCGCCTTGGTTCAGGGGAAAATAAGTCATAAGGGGAGTGTGGAAGTACCATTGCTTACAGACTGGGAAAATCGCCCAAGGCAAATGGTTCATTTCGAATTGGGTAAGCCTGCACAAACTTTATTTGAATGTATTGATTATGATGTTAAAAATAATATCAGCCGTGTACTTTTAACTCCAATTACAGGGCGTTCACATCAGTTGCGTGTACATATGCAATATATTGGGCATCCGATTATTCGAGATAAGCTTTATCACCCTGAACCGTTCAATACGGATTTAACACGTATGGCTTTGCATGCGAGTTATTTGTCTTTTATGCAGCCATTTTCAAAACAGTTGATTGAAATGGTGAGTACACCAGAGTTTTAGCATAATCCATTACAAAATACATTTAGTTGAATAGGCATCAAAAATACTCATAAAAGAAGCCTGCTCAATAGCAGGCTTCTAATACTCTAAAACACTTCACTTCAATAAACTTAAATCTGATTATTTACATCATCATTTTTCGTTTCACGAATGGCTAAGAAAGCAAGAAGTGAAAGAATAGACGCAGCAGATAAGTAATAACCTACAGCATATAAACCATAAGTTGTTGCAAGTTTTGTTGCAATTAATGGTGCAAAAGATGCCCCAAAAATACCTGCCAAGTTAAAGGTTAAAGCTGAACCTGTGTAACGTACAGACGTTGGAAAAATTTCTGAAAGTACAGTACCAATTGGGCCATAGGTCATGCCCATGAGTGCTAAGCCAGTACACAAGAACAGGAATACTAGCAAAGTACTGCCAGATTCAAGCATGCTTGAGAATACTAAACCGAACAATGCACAGCCAATACATACTGCTATAGAAGTTGCTCTACGACCAAATTTTTCTGCCAAGATTGCAGACAGTGGAATAAATGCAGCAAAGCACAGTGTTGCAGCCAATTGCATTTGTAAGAATTCAGTACGTGAATAACCTAGTTTTGTCGTACCCCAATTGAGGGCGAAAACAGTGGTTAAATAGAAGACAACAAAGGTACAGATAGCGGCGATTGTACCTAGAACTAACATTCGAGTATGTTTAGTTATAACTTCTGTAAATGGAATAGTAACTTCTTTTTGTTTATCCAAAACTTTTTGGAACGCAGGTGTTTCATGTAATTTTAGACGAATCCACAAACCTACAATAACCAATGCAGCACTTGCGATGAATGGAATACGCCAACCCCATTGCATAAAGTCTTCTTCAGACATCAATGCGCCAAGTGTTAAGAATGAGCCCGTTGCTAAGATGAACCCGATAGGTGCGCCCAATTGTGGGAACATACCATACCAAGCACGTTTGCCTTCAGGGGCATTTTCTGTTGCAAGCAGTACAGCACCAGACCATTCACCACCTAAACCAAGCCCCTGACCTAAACGGCACAGTGCAAGAAGTAAAGGCGCAGCAAGACCAATCTGATGATAGGTTGGGAGTAAGCCGATACAAACGGTTGAAACACCCATTGTTAATAATGCAGCAACTAAGGTGGCTTTACGTCCAATTCGGTCACCGAGATGTCCGAATAATGCAGCGCCAATCGGGCGAGCAATAAAGGCAATTGCAAAGGTTGCTAAAGATTGAATGACCGCAGTCGTTGGATCTGTACTTGCAGGAAAAAACAAGTGAGGGAAAATAAGAACAGCAGCAGTTGCATAAATATAGAAATCGAAGAATTCGATAGTCGTGCCGACAAGGCTCGCAAAAAGTACGCGAGCTTTAGAATTTGTCTTAACGGTTTCAGTTACAGTAGATGATGACGCCATGGTTGACCTTACACTTTTAAAAGTAAAAAACTAGTTTCTAAAGCGTAATCTTTTTAAAAAAGGCGTAATTTTTTAAAAAAACAACGAGATAAATCCTTTTCACCCTTTCAGGGTCACTGAAAATTGAGTTTCTGCGGATTAGATAACGTAAAGATAAATCGCGAGGAATTGTGATCCTGCCCCTATCAAAACAAAAATATGCCAAATTGCATGAGTGTATCTTACTCTTTTTAGCGCATAAAACAATGCGCCAATCGTATAAGCCAAGCCGCCAATGATCAAAAGTTTGAGACACTCAGGCTTTAAAAAGCGTTGCATATCATCTATTACCAGAACTGCAAGCCATCCCATGACCAAATAAGCAATTAATGAAATTTTCTCAAAGCGATTGATCAAAACTAACTTGAATAGTGTACCAATTGCAGCGATCACCCAAAGTGCAATTAGCAAGTAGTGTGCTTTGGCTGTAGGAAGAGCAATTGCAAGAAATGGCGTGTAAGTCCCTGCGATTAAATAATAAATTGCCGTGTGGTCCAGTTTTTTATACCAATGGCGTTTTTTTTCATCGACTGAAAAGTGATAAATGGCTGAACTTGAGAAAAGTAAAATCATACTCAAACCATAAACACATAAGCCAAAAAGCTGCCAAAAAGGCAAATAACTGCCTTTCATCAACATCAACACGGTTGCGATGACTGCTAAAACAGCACCGAAGGCGTGACTGAGGGCATTAATTCGTTCTTCTTGTGGAGCATAATCATGAATGAGTTTGTTGGTCATGAGCAATCACACTTATAAAATACAGTTGTATAGTAATGGAGTTTTACCTTTAAGGTAATAAGTTTTAAAATCAGAGCTCAAATTATTCGAGTTTTTAATATGTCTCAAGTGGCTACTCCGTCAATTCAAGAACAGCAATTTTTAGATGCTTTTCAGCAAGCCATTGAAACTCAAAGTTTTGATCGAATGATTATGAGCCAATATAAGGGTGAATTAGAGCATTTAGAGAAAATGACTTTTAGAGTCATTCAGCTACAGAATCAAGATGTTTTGAGTTGTCTATTTCGCTATAAAACCAATGATGTCACAAAAAACTATACTTTGAATGAAGCATTACCCATCGTGCAAGGTTTTTTACAGCAATGCAAGCAAGCTAATTTAATGACCAATGAGCAAGAATTGCAATTGAAAAAAAATAAGAAAAAAGACATGCTGACTGTGAGTAAGCAACAACCGATATCATCAAAAACCGCAGAACAACAAGGGCATGATCGAACCAAGCATCGTTATGTCGATCAAAACAGTTATTTTCTACAGCCTTTGGGTATTACCGATGCCAAGGCACAGATTATTCCAAGCATGTCTAGAAAATGGAAACAGATTAATAAGTTTGTAGAAATTTTTTCAGGTGCTTTAGAACAATTACCAAATCATCAACAAGCTTTAAAAATTGTCGATTTTGGTTCAGGTAAAGGTTATTTGACCTTTGCTTTGTATGATTATTTAGCCAAAAATAAAATAACGCCTTTTGTGACAGGCGTGGAGCTTAATGACAAAATGGTTAAGTTTTGTCATGATGTTGCGCAACAATCGGACTTTACCCAACTCGATTTTTTTCAAGGGGATGTCAGAACGTATCACCCTGAAACATTAGATGTGATGATTGCATTACATGCATGTGATGTTGCAACAGATTTTGCGATTCATACAGGTATTCGTTTGAATGCTCAAATGATCATGTGTGCGCCGTGTTGTCATAAGGAGTTGCGTCCACAATTACAAAGCCCAATCGTTTTACAACCTATGTTGCAGTTTGGTATTCATGCAGGGCAACAGTCGGAAATGTTGACGGATACGATTCGTGCTTTATTGCTCAAAGCGTATGGCTATGAAACCAAAGTTTTTGAATTTGTGGCTTTAGAACACACCAGTAAAAATAAGATGATTTTGGCAACCAAGCGTAAAGATTATATTGAACCAGATCAGGCAGTTTTGGCACAGATTCAAGCACTGAAAGCGATGTATGGAATTCGTAAACATTCTTTGGAGTTATTATTAAATGATCAGTGGGATCAACAAGATATTGGTAGTAAATGTTAATGGTAGAGCAAATGTCAGATTTTAATATCCTCTCAGGGCATTGGAATGAATTACAGCACGATGCGGAATTGATTCGTCGTCATGTATTCATTCAAGAGCAAAATATTCCTGAAAATGAGGAATGGGATGATCAAGATGCAATTTCTTTGCATTTCGTGGTTTATGATCAAAATCAAGCGATTGCAACAGCACGTTTATTGGAAAATAACAGCATAGGGCGTGTTGCTGTTTTAAAATCCCATCGTGGCTTGGGGATTGGCAAAATACTGATGCTTAACATTATTCAGCAAGCAGCGAAAGAACAACGGACAGCTTTAAAATTGTCTGCACAGGTTCATGCAATTCCGTTCTATGCAGGGCTAGGTTTTGCCGTACAGGATGGTACAGAACATTTGGATTGTGGCATTCCACATATCGATATGACTTTTTCGCTAAAGTCAGCATAGTAATAAGAATAGATTGATGGCAACGATCCAAGTTGTGTTTTCGATTTCAACCAAACACAGCTTGGATTGGGGTTAAATGAGTGCTTTAAGATTGCCACTATTTTCGAAGTGAATGTTTTGAAAAAAGTAAATCCTAATTTTTTATTTGATATATCTGCAATTATAAGTTGTTCCTCGAAATAATATTTCATGGATGATCATTCATTTTTCACTATTTCAGCAACTCAACAAATCGCGATATAGATCAATCTGTTTGCGCCCTAACAAAAAGTAACAGCGGCGCAAGCAGATCATCATATACAGTCATTTGTAGATATCCTGACGATTATTAAAAATAAGATGAATAAAAAACATATGTTTTATCCTCCAATTTTATTTTTTGGCACATTGTTTGTGGCTTCATATAGCTTTGCACAAACTCCACAAGATGAAATGTCTCGATACGCTTTAACTACGGATAATAATATTGAAGTTTATCAACCACTCACACAATCTCGAATTCGTATGTATGGGAAAAATGGGCAGAAAATTTATTTACAACATTCTTTTGATTGTGCAGGAAAAAAAGATGGAATCCGAAACTATTTAAGCAGTACAGGCGGTTGGAATGCCTTTAAAAGTTATGCACGATGGACGTTTAACCAGTCCAAAGGAATGCCACGGACCGCTATTCAAAAAGAAGTTGAAGGCAATGAAATGAGTACTTATGCAATGCTTTCTTATAAAGAATTTATTTTAAAGGCAAATGAACCTGTAAATTTACATGGATTTGTCGTTGGTGCTCAAAATCGTACAGCTTCGAAAGCACAAGTGATTACTGCTTGTGAACATGCCATTGGATCTTTTAAGCCGCTTGCAGGGCACGATTATGAGGTTTTAGGACGCTATGAAAATAATCAATGTCAATTTCAAGTGATAGATCTTAAAACGAATCAACAAATAATAATCTCAGATCAAGCGTATTCATGCCCTGTCAAATCTTGGAAGTTTTGGAAAAAGGATTAGGTGATGAAAATAATTATTGTAAGAACGTATAAATTGATTCCACCCTTCGTCAATTTGAAAAAGGGTAGGTGATTCAATTGGATAATATCGATAAGGATTCCTTTCCTAATGATGGCTATGACACAAAATATTATTGAAAACTGAAATAAAAATTTAAATAAACTCCATCCGAGTTAAATTAATTTTTGCCAATTTTCAATCGCTTTTATTCCAGTTTCTATACCAACTTGATAGGTATATTTCAGTTTGCGTTTATCTTTACATAAACGTCCAGCCAATTTTTTATCATCAGGTGGGCATACTTCTAAAATACGTTGTTGAGTATTTTGGCGAATAAAATCGACAGTATTGTTATAACGAGTACAGCGATTTTTTAAGCTATCCGCAAAACCAGTATGTTGATTCAATAAATATTTTGAAAAAAACTGATCGGCTTTACTACTGGCTTTAAAATAATGTTGCGGACGAGTACGAATCACCAAAAGGTTTTTAATATTATGCTGTTGTGCTGCCCATTGAACAGGTAATGCATCTGCAACACCACCATCAAAATAAGGTTCACCAAAAATTTCTACAGCATGGCGTGTTAGATAAGGAATAGAACTCGAGGCACGTAAACCATCGATAATATTGTCTTTACCTGCACGTAAATACTCAGGGTAACCTGTGCGAGCATGTGTCAAAACCATATAAAAATCAGGATTATTGGTGAAAAGTGTCTGCTGATCTAAAGGATTTTCCTTTTCCACAATCTCCCACATCCATTGCATATCCAGTAAATCACCACCTTTTAAAAAGCGACCATAGCGAATAAATTCAGGACGTAAAGAATGGTCTAGGTAGAGCTCTATGTTGCGACCATGTTGTTGGGCAAGATAATTAGCAAGATTTGTTGAGCCTGAAGACACTCCAACAAAGAGGTCGAAAGGGTTAAAACTGTGTTGTAAAAAGGCATCGAGAACACCGCAAGTAAAAGCCCCACGCATGCCTCCGCCTTCCACCACAAGGGCATTACGCGAATCATTCATAAATTAAAGTCTAGTGAGCTTGCTCTGAATGAGCATCGCTGAGTTGCATATTTTTCATTTCATGATCAGTCATTTGCATGGCTTAAGGAGCCGCTTCTGTCTGTGTATCTGAAGAGTTCATTCGATGTTGTAGTGCAGTTGTTTGTTTCTGGCTCGGCATATAATCAGATTCACGATTGATTGCTAAGTAGAAAAATACAAGGAATAGGCAACTAAAAATTGCTGCGATTATCACCGCTTTAGAACGCCATAATGGAACTTTAGGAGATACAACATCGATCATAGGAAAATTCCTAAATGAAAAGAATCAAATGTTCAGTCGTTTTATAGCATAAATAGTGGAAAAAGTTGAGATTAAGATTGAAGTCATAGTCATTTTATCGTTTTTAATAGTGAATTTTTTTGATCAAAAATGAATATGCTTGGTGTATTTTATCTGAGAATTGAATGTTTACAACCAATGAAATCTATTGATGAATGCTTAGAAACCATAGTGATGATTACTCTATGGCTGAATAATCTTTCGTGATCGTCTATCTAACTCTAGATAACACTGGTCTATTTTATATTTATCGGAAATAATAGAGTCAATTAAAACCAAAAAAATAAGCAAAAATATGTCAAACCTACAACAATTATTTACCCAAACCCAAGAAAATTATGAACTTATTCCAGACTTTATAGATCTACTTCTAGTTTCAGATGTTTATTGTTTAGGAAAGCAAAATCCGAATCAGCGAATACAATTTAGAGTGCTGGAAACGCCAGATGGAGATCAGGCGATTCCGTTCTTTTTATCTAAAGAAACGATTTATCAAGATTTAGGAGAGGACATTGAGTACGTTACTTTAAATACTCGAAAACTCTTTGAGATGACAATAGGTGCAACACTTGTGTTAAATCCTACAGCCGATTTAACAAAAGAATTTCAACCAGAGGAAATTCAAGCAATTCTTGCCATTGGTTTAGATGAAGATACTCATCCTTAAACTATGCATATTAAGCATTTAATTTTTCAATAATTTCATTCAATTGCTTAATACGTTTAACCTCATCCCATAGTATTTTGGCTTCTGGGTAGTGTTTCGACATCATTCCAAGCCATTGTTTATAGCGCCCAATCATATTCATTTCTTTTTTATATAGACCATTTAAAAAGCGAGCTTGTAAGCTTAAGAGCTCGTTCCAAGTGATTAATGGTTGATCGGTATTTTGACGAATACATTGGGTTAAATCGGGTGTAGTGACTGCACCACGACCAATCATTAAATCTTCACAACCTGATTCAAGTTGGCACTGCTTCGCATCTGCATTGGTCCAAATTTCACCATTGGCAATGACATTGATTTTTAAAGTTTCACGAATCGGTTGAAGTAAGTCCCAAAAAGCTGGCGGAGTATAGCCATCGGCTTTGGTACGTGCATGTACGGTGACCCATGCTGCACCTGCATCTTCAATTGCATGAGCATTTTCCATTGTAAAGTTTCTGTCCATATAGCCTAAACGCATTTTTGCAGAGACAGGAATATGTGCAGGAACCGCATCTCGAACGGCTTTAACCAGTTCATGAACAACTTCAGGTTCATCGAGTAATACTGAGCCACCACGGTGACGATTCACTGTTTTAGCTGGGCAACCAAAATTCATGTCGATGGCTGGTGCACCAAGTTCTACAGCACGAACAGCATTTGCAGCCAATACTTCAGGATTATTTCCTAAAAATTGCACATGCACAGGTGTACCTGCTGCTGTTTTTCCATCATTGAGTAATTCAGGACAATACTTATGGTAAACATGATCGGGTAGTAAAGAATCGGTTACACGAATAAACTCAGTTACACACCAGTCATAGCTACCGACATGCGTTAAAACATCACGCATGATTGGGTCAGTTAAACCTTCCATTGGTGCAAGAATGAGTTTCAATGTTGCTGGCCATCTGATAATAAAAAATGCGTTATACGTTTTTTTAGTGGGGATGTCTAGTTCATTGTCAAATTGATGAATTATGCTTTTCTAAAAGTTTTGAAAAATTTATCTGCCAATGCACATATCAATAAAATAATATTTATTTTTGCCCGCTATTTGTGATGCAAAAAAATGAGCAATAACGGTCGTTACTATATGTTGATACAACACCATCATAGTTTGGATCAATATCTTTGATCAGAAAAACGGCGTCACATTGTTGACATCTTTCTGTTGAAATTTGGTTTAAATTTTCATCTTGGCTATTAATTGGTATCATTACGAAATATCCATTGTTTGTTTTGTAAACACATACTTTTTTTAAGAGATTAAACGTGTTGATCAGTATTCGCAAGATTTAAATATAAAATTTTAATATAAATAAGATGTTAATGTTTTAATCGTTATGAATAGAAAGTATTCATAATATGTTCGAAATGATTCATTGCCGCATTTATCAATTAGCGATGTAGAATCATTTCCAAAACAAACTTACTTCCTATAAAGCCTACAGCCAATAAGAAAAATCCAATAATCGTAAAGCGAATGGCTTTTTGACCACGCCATCCAAACTTATAATGACCAATCAATAAAGAACCATATACAAACCAAGAGACAATACTAAATGCAGTTTTGTGTGCTAAATGTTGTGCAAAGAAATTATCAATCGTGAAGAAGCCAAACAATAAGGCAACACTGAGTAAACTAAACCCTGTGAATAACATATCAAACAACAAAGATTCCATTGCTTGATAAGATGGTAGGAAATTGACCCAAATCCGTTTTTTTTGTTTCTTTTTGAGTTCTCGGTTTTGGAACCAAATCAGTACAGCTTGAATCGTTGCCATTAATAACACTGCATAAGCAGACAGCGATAAAATGATATGAAAATCTAGCCCTAAAGAATGCTGTTCAATGATTTGATTGGGTTCACTAAAACAAAAACCTAAAATGAGACCCAATGCAGCGACTGGAATACCAATTAAATTTAATGCAGAAACAGGGCGATAGGTACTATATAGCAAGCTTAATAGCAGCATTAACCCAGAAGTAAACGACATTAAGTTAAAGACATCGTAATTAATGCCATATGGCATAACCATATCGTTATACAGTACACTCGAGTGTAGGATCAGTCCTAATCCTGACACGATTGCAATAAACCATGGGTTTGAAGGACGCTTTGACATTAAGTGCATAACCACATACCAAAATGAAGTGGTATAAGCAATTAATGCTAAAATCGTGTAAACCAAGGGGAGGCTAATCATGTCAAACCTTTTTCAGGATGATGAATAATCATGTTATAAGATATAAATTCCATGTGAACTACAGTATCCTATAGCATCTTATGCACAAATTTTCTATTTTAAGAAAGAATTTTTTGCTACTAGCTATTTTAAGCGGATTTTGCAATGTTTGATACCTTAACAGAACGACTCACGCAGAGTTTAAGAAATGTTACTGGCTCTGGGCAGCTGACCGAAGACAATATTAAAGATACCTTACGTGAAGTACGTATGGCGTTGCTTGAAGCCGATGTTGCTTTACCTGTAACTCGTGAATTTATCGCGAAAGTTAAGGAAGAAGCATTAGGTCAGCAAGTAATGACTCAGCTTTCGCCTGGGCAAGCTTTCGTCAAAATCGTCTATGATGAACTCACGAAAATGATGGGTGAGGCGAATGAAACCCTGGATTTAGCTGCAAAACCACCTGTTGTTATTCTCCTTGCAGGTTTGCAAGGTGCTGGTAAAACAACGACAGCAGCAAAATTAGCTCGCTTCCTTAAAGAACGCCAAAAGAAAAAAGTAGCGATGGTGTCTGCGGACGTTTATCGTCCTGCGGCAATCAAACAGCTACAAACTGTTGCTGCTGAAGTTGGTGTAGATTTCATTGAATCTGACGCTTCTGAAGATCCAATTAAGATTGCACAACGTGCGATTGGTCAAGCCAAGATTAACTTTAATGATGTCTTAATTGTCGATACTGCAGGTCGTTTGCATATCGATGATGACATGATGGATGAAATCAAAGCCTTACATGCTGCGATTGGTCCAACAGAAACTTTGTTTGTTGTCGATGCGATGACAGGACAGGATGCTGCTAATACAGCAAAAGCCTTCAATGATGCGTTGCCGTTGACAGGTGTTATCCTGACCAAGACTGATGGTGATGCACGCGGTGGTGCGGCACTTTCTGTGCGTGCTATTACAGGCAAACCAATTAAATTCTTAGGTATGGGTGAAAAACTCGATGCCTTAGAGCCATTCCATCCTGAACGTGTTGCACAGCGTATCTTAGGTATGGGTGATGTACTTTCTTTAGTCGAAGAAGTTGAACGTAAAATCGACAAAGAAAAAGCTGAAAAAATGGCGAAAAAATTGCAAAAAGGCGGAAACTTCAATTTTGAAGATATGCTCATGCAATTTGAACAAATGAATAAGATGGGCGGTATGATGGGCTTCTTAGATAAGTTGCCTGGCATGAGTGGAGCGGGTATTCAGGATGCAATCGCACAAGCGAATCCTGAAAAGCAAGTGAAAAAGATGGAAGCGATTATCCAATCGATGACCATTAAAGAACGTCGCAACCCAGATCTAATGAACCCAAGCCGTAAAAAACGTATCGCAGCAGGTTGTGGTATGGATGTTGTTGAAGTGAATAAACTCATTAAACAACATGCACAAATGGCGAAGATGATGAAGAAATTTGCTAATCCGTCGGGTATGGCAAAAATGATGCGTTCATTAGGCGGCATGCAAAAACAATTCGGCGGTGGTGGTGGCGGTATGGGACCATTGTTTGGCGGTAATGATAAAAAATAATGATCAGATCGTTAATTTTTAAAAGTTAATTGTCTATACATATTTAAAAGATGCTTCGGCATCTTTTTTTTCATCTTAAGTGAATAAAATAATATTGTGATTTTATTTGCAAATCGTCTAATTAGTGTTAATTATTTTGCTATTAATTCTATTTTCCTATTTAATCAAAATATAGACGTAAATTTTGCTTTGATGAATCTATTCATCTTTAAACAATTAGAAGAAAAAAAATGAGTGTATTTTTGATTTATGGTAATCCTCGTTTGTCGCCTACCCATTGGTACACATGGATATCTGAAAAAATTGCTGCCAGTGGTTTAGTATGTGCTCATATCTCATTACCGAATCCTCAACAGCCTGATTATGAGCAATACAAACAGATATTCATTCATCAAGATATTCAGTTAAATGAAGATAGTATTATTATTGCTCATGAGCTCGGCGTTTTGGTCGCTTTAGATTGGCTCTCAATTCAATTGAAACAAGGTAAGCGGATTAAAGCACTTTTTGTTATTTCAGCTTCTAATCAAAATTTAGCTGCTAAACCTGAATATCACTCATTTATGAAGCACATTAAAATTGACGATAGTGTGATTAGAAGCCATGTTCAAAAACGGTTTCTATTTTTATCAAATAATGATTTAAACATTCCTGCACCGCTGAGTATTGGTTTTGGGCATTTATTGAATGCACAGATGATTGAAGTAAAGCAAGCGGGGCAGTTTCGGGATCAAGATGGTTTATTAGAATTTCCACAATTATGGGAAAAATTAAAACCTATTTTGACAGCTAAAGAAGAAGCTTAATTTCAATATTTAGGTCAGCTAGAGTATTCATTTACCAATCATTCAGTTTTCAATTGTCTTGCAAAACATTCAATTTCAAAGGTCGTTCTGTTTCGAACAATCTAGATGGCTTTTCAATGCAGCAATAGACATCATTATTTCTCTATATCTAAATTTATTAATTTTTAGTATTCATAAAAATGGAGGATACATGATCCTCCATTGAAGTGTGTTTATACTTAATTATTTTGTTGATCTATATAAAGTTGTAAGCCTTGTAACAGTAAATCAGTTTCAATTTGTGGAGAAAATTCTTCAAGAAATTGTGCAAATAATAGGGCATCACCACCCGTTAGAATTAATTTACGTGGTGATTGTTGCATGACTTGGCGAATGGTACTGAGTAGCCCCAATAATATACCGTGATGTACGGCGTCAATGGTATTTCGACCTGGGCTCAGTTCTGAAAATGCTGCATCTGGAATTTTGATGCCTTTGGTTTTTTGGATTAAGGAATCACGTTGTAAATAAAGGTTAGGTAGAATATAACCACCAAGATGCTGAAAACCTTCAGTTAAATCAATAGTTAATGCTGTTCCACAACTAATGACACATAGATCTTCTTCTGCACTGGCAACGGCTAAGACTTGTAACCAACGGTCTATTCCTAATTGTTCGATATGGTCATAGCCACAGCGTAAACCTGCATATTCAGCATGGACTTTGGCAAAAGTTACAGGAATATCAAGTAAGGTCAAAATTTGGATAATACGTTCATTGTTCTTTTGGTCTTGAACAGAAGAAATACCAATCTTATCTAAGCCTAAGCCACGGAAATGCTGTATTAAGCCAAGCAGTAAATCCGCAGGGGATTGCAGATGTAATTCTGCTGCTTGTTCAATAATTTGGTCATTTTCGGTGATCCAATATTTAAGACGAGTATTTCCAATATCCAACCAAAGTGCTTTCATTTTAAAAGACTCATTTTTCAAACCATTGCGGATGATATGTTTTGTGTATCTGCCATTCTTGATCCACCATATTTTAAGAAATGGATCGAGTTTTTACAATTTAAGATTCAACTAAACGTAACCGACCTTGATAGACTTTTTCTATTCCTTGCGCAGTAAGTAAGTTGAGTGCGCCGTCATTTGAAATTCCTTTGAATACACCTTCAATTGAGCCTGATACTTGTTCAAAATGAACGTGTTGGTCAATAAAGGCCGCATAATGATTAAATCGAGCAGCAAGGTTGTAACAACCGTGATCAAACCATTGTCCAGCTTGTTGGATGGCTAGATATAATTCATTTACGATTTGAATTCGATTGGGATATTGCACGCCAAGTTGTACGACCGAAGTGGCTTTCTGGCTCACTTCTTGCTCAGGAATGGGAAGCAGATTAATGCCGACACCTACAATCGCTTGATGAGGTGAAATCGGTTCAACTAAGATACCACCCCACTTTCCTTGTATGCTAAATAAATCATTCGGCCATTTAATTTGTAAACCTGTCAGACCTTTCAAGCTAGGCATATGCAAAATATTTAAAGCGATTTCAAGTGCTAAACGACCATCTAAGGCTGTTCGAGTATCGAGCAATGTGCTTAAATAAATATTGCCAATTGGGGATACCCATTCTCGTTGGTGCTGACCTCGCCCTTGAGTCTGTGTTTCACTACAGACCAAAATTGTCTTGACACCACTGCGCGCAATTTCCCGAACATCATCGTTGGTTGATGTTGTTGTCTGTTTTAAGAGCAGCACTTCAGGGAGCTGATTTGCTTGCGTAAGAAGCTGTCTAAGATGACGAGTCTCTAAATCCATGTTGAATCTGAGAAGAGTGGAAGAACATTTATGGAGTTAATCATATATTTAGGTATTGGCGCAATCGCTGGATTTGCTGCTGGACTATTTGGTGTCGGTGGTGGGTTAATAATTGTACCTATTCTCTATGTGGTCTTTACTCAAATGGGTTATGACCCATCTGTTATTATGCATATGGCTTTAGGAACATCCTTAGCGACGATTATTGTGACGTCTATTAGTTCTGTAACGGCACATCATAAAAAAGGTGCAGTTTTATGGAATGTATTTAAAAATTTAGCACCAGGATTAGTGATTGGATCATTTTTAGGTGCAGGGATTGCAGATATTCTGTCAGGACAACATTTACAACTCATCATTGGTATTTTTGCACTTTGGGTTGCTTTTAAAATGTTTAAGGGAGCGAATGTTAAAGTTGATGAATCTAAACATTTACCATCTGCACAAAAACAAATGCTTGCTGGTGGTGGAATAGGTGTTGCATCTGCAATTTTTGGGATTGGTGGTGGTAGCTTAACCGTACCGTATCTGAATAAAAATGGTGTAGTCATGCAAAAGGCTGTGGCAACTTCAGCTGCGTGTGGTTTACCTATTGCGATTGCAGGAGCTCTAGGTTTTATGTTCTTTGGTGCACAAGAACAGATAGAGATTAAAAATGCGATTGGTTATGTACATATTTATGCCTTTATTGGTATTAGTGTTATGAGTTTTATTACGGCTAAATTTGGTGCAAAAGCTGCTCATGCACTTTCACCTGAAATGCTCAAAAAGTGTTTTGCTTGTTTGTTGACTGCTGTAGGGCTTTATTTTATTTATAAAGGTATTTCGCCATTTTTTTGAATATTTGATTTTAAATTTTTATCTTTTTGATGATTTAACTTGCTTTATATTTTATAAGTAGAGCAAGTTAAATATAAGTTAAGGAACTTGTTCGAATAGGTAATATAGCGACCAGGACTGAATGGCTTGCTGGATAAATTAGAAAAACACTCAAGTATTTGAGATTAAGAATGTTTTAAAACCAATATTGGTGATCTCTTTTTTTATGGAATTTGTTTTCATCCTTTAAAAAGAGAGGAGATTTCCAATTTCAATCAAAAAAGCTTTCGTAGAGATTTATTAGAGATACCTTTTATATATCAGATAATTATTAAATAATTCATACTTAATTTCCGATCAACAACACTTCTTCAAAAATCAAAGTTGACTTAAAATGCATTAAAATTGTCGGACAATGTCATGGCTTTTATCTAAGGAACTCAGGTAAAACAAAAGAATGACAATTGATATTGTCCTAAACCTTGCTACAAAAATAAAAAAGCCAATATAGGAAGTATATGCATTTGGAAGAAGTTGATAGCCTTTCAGAACAAATCGCCAAGCATATTAGTGAACAAATTATTAGCGGCGAGTTGGTGGAAGGGGAAAGAATACAAGAACTACGTATCGCCAAAGAACTGAATGTCAGTCGAGGGTCGGTACGTGAAGCTCTTTTGCTTTTAGAAAGAACCCATCTCATTGAAATATTCCCACGCCGTGGTGCAATTGTTTCTGAAATGTCTGCACAACAGGTACGCGCATTGTTTGATACCTGCGCTTTGCTGTTGGGTCAAATAGTACAACGCATGAGTGAAACATGGCGCAACCATGAAGCCGAAGCTTTACAACAAATGATGAGTCAATTGGTTGAGCATGTGAAGCAAGGCAACACAGAAAAATTTTATGATGGTATCTTTCAATTCTTGTCAGAACAGCAAGATATGGTAGGAAATGCCTATCTGATGAAATTTTATAAAGAATTGCTGCCATCATTACGTAGAAGTTATTTTTTAACCTTAAATACTTCAAGACGTGAGCTACAAGAAGCTTTAGAATTGTTAAAGTTAGTGATTGATGCAATTTTAATCCGAAAATCACAACAAGCTACTTTATTTATGGAAGATTTTTGTCGACACTTACGTAATTTAGTGTTGGAATCTCTGACACGGATGAAACAAATCGAACTTGCTTGGGCGCGGAGATCGCGTCGGTAGTATCTAGGACATTATGCGTTTAAGTAGCTTAAAACTTTCAGGCTTCAAATCGTTTGCCGATAGCACAACTTTACAATTCAAAAATAGCCGTACAGCGGTCGTAGGTCCTAATGGTTGTGGTAAATCCAATGTGATTGATGCCATCCGTTGGGTGATGGGTGAGTCTAGTGCGCGCCAGTTACGCGGCGGTAGTATGCAAGACGTTATCTTTACCGGTACGGTAAAACGTAAACCTGTAGGCATGGCAAGTGTTGAACTACGTTTTGAAAATACCTATGGCAAACTGGGTGGAGCGTATAATGCTTATACCGAACTTGCTGTCCGCCGTCAGGTGAATCGTGATGGAAAATCTGAGTATTTTCTAAATGGTACCAAGTGTCGTCGTCGTGATATTACAGATATTTTCTTGGGTACAGGTTTAGGGCCTCGTTCATATGCCATTATTGAACAAGGTATGATTAATCGTTTAGTTGATGCTAAACCTGAAGAAATGCGTGTTTTTATCGAAGAGGCTGCAGGCGTATCACGCTATCAAGCCCGACGCCGTGAAACCTTGCAGCATTTAGAACACACCACGCAAAATTTAGACCGTTTGGATGATATTGCTTCAGAGTTAAAATCACAGCTCAAAACATTAAAACGTCAGTCTGAGTCAGCCATTCAGTATAAAACTTTAGAAACTGAAATTCGTACTTTAAAGATTGAAATTCTATCTTTCCAATGTGAGCGTAGTTCTCGTTTGCAAGAAGAATACACCGTTGAAATGAATGAATTAGGTGAGCATTTCAAACTGGTTCGTACTGACATGAGTACATTGGAACATGACTTAACATCGACCAATGAATTGTTTCAGCGTTTGATTCAGCAATCTACCCCTTTACAAAATGAGTGGCAACAAGCAGAGAAAAAATTATCTGAATTGAAAATGACGTTGGAGCAGAAGCAAAGTTTATTCCAACAAAATTCTGAAACTTTGGGTAATTTGGAACAACAGAAAGTCCAAACCAAAGAAAAAATTCAGTTAATAGATTTACAACTGGAAACCTTACACAGTCAATTGGAACAACAGTCAGAACATTTGCTCAGTTCAGAAGCTGAAACGCAGCAACGTAGTCGTACTTTTACAGATTTAAAAGCACAGCAACTTCAAGCGCAGCAACACTATGAGCAAGTTAAAGTTCAAGTTGAGAAGCAACAACTTCAAAAAAACCAGATGCAAGCTCAAATTGAGCAATTGGCAAAAAATGTCGCACGTATAAGTCAGCAAAAAGAGACATTAAAAACTCAAGCGACTCAAATCCAAAGCCAGTTTCAAACGGAAGATATACAGCAACTTGAACAAGATAAGTTAGCTGCTCAAAATAGCATAACGCTACTTGAACAAAAAACTTCTGAATCAAAATTGCAACTAGAACAACGCCAAGAACAGATCAATCTCCAAAAAACACAAATTTCAGCATTTAAATCTGAAATTCAAGTGTTGCAGTCTGAACAGAAAAATCTAAACCAATTGATGGCAAAAAGTACGGTAAAAGCTGATGCCAATGCTGTGCAATTGATGCAAATTTTAAAACTCAATTCGCAAGGTAAAACCCATGCCAATTTAGTTGAAAAGTTTTTAGCAAAATGGTTATCTGCACATATTGTTGAAGGGAATACTGACTTTGTAGAAAGTGTGGCACGTCAACTTAAAGCTTCAGACTCTTTGGATAAAATCCAATTAAATGGCTTAACTTGTTTAGCCGATTGGATTGAGTCTCCGCAATATTCTTTGTGGAATCAAGTGGCTGTTACTAAAAATCTAGCAGAAGCTTTAAGTTTGCAAACCAAGTTGAATGTAGGGCAAAGTATTTTGACATTAGACGGCTACCACGTCGGTCAAGATTGGGTGGTTGGTTTATTCTTTGATGAATCGAGCCAAGCTGCACAAGGAGCATTGAGTCATCGTATTCGTCTTGAAGAAATTGACACTTTACTCACAACATTACAGCCTCAATTCATTGAAGCAGAAATAGTTTTACCAGTGTTTAATCAGCAAATAGCGACATTGCAACAGCAGATTCAGCAAGATCAAGATTGTCTTAAAAGTCAGCAAAAAATATTGCAGCAAGTTGATGTACAAATAGCGAAACAGCAAAGTGCGGCTCAAGCATTTGAATTGCAAAAAGTTCAATTGAATAGCCAATTACAACAATTGGATGAGCAACTTGAAGAAGATGCAATGCAGAAAGATGATCTTGAAATTGATATGCATTCAGTCATCCTCAAGCTTGAACAAAATCTGCCTGAATTTAAAACTGTGCAATATAAGCTCGATGAATTAAATGAGCAGGTTGAAGAACAGCAACTGCAATTACAGCTCAAACAGCAAGATTTTGAAGCGACCCGTCGTTTGACTGAACAGAATAAACAACAAATTGAATTGCTTGAAAAAGATCTGACATTTTCTAAAGCGCAGTATGAGCAAATTATTGCGCAAATGGAACAAGCTAAGAAATTTGTAGATCCGATTCAATTAGAGTTGCCAAGTTTAGAGTCACAATTTTCTGAACAATCACAACATACAGAAAAATTGCAAAAGACTTGGAGTGATTGGCAGATTGAATTGAATAATGTTCAATCTAAACAGCAACAATTGACAGAAATGCGCCATTTGCATCAGCAAAATGATGAACAGTTACGTACAAAACTGGAAGAAAAACGTCTTTCTTGGCAATCAGCTAAATCCGACTTGCAACATTATTCAGACCAGCTCAAAGAAATGAATGCTGAGATTAAGCAAGGTGTAGTGATTGATTTACCTACTCATCAAGAAAAATTTGAAAAATCACAACGTCAGTTTGAAAAACTCGGTGCTGTTAACCTCGCTGCTTCTGAAGAGTATGAGGAAGTATCGAAACGCTTTGATGATTTAACTCATCAAATGCAAGATCTGGAAAATACGGTTGGGCAATTAAAAGATGCCATGAAGACCATTGATCAAGAAACCAAAAAATTATTTATGGGTACTTTTGATCGGGTGAATACTGAGCTTAAAGTATTATTTCCTAAAGTTTTCGATGGTGGTGAAGCCAGTTTAAGTCTAGAAGATGATTGGCAGTCTGGTGTGAAGTTGATGGCGCGTCCACCGGGTAAGAAAAATAGCTCATTGGCATTGTTGTCGGGTGGTGAAAAAGCATTAACAGCTTTGGCATTGGTTTTTGCAATTTTTAGGCTGAACCCTGCACCATTCTGTGTTTTGGATGAAGTTGACGCACCTTTAGATGATGCAAATGTCGGACGTTTCTGTAATTTAGTAAAAGAGCTTTCTGATCAGGTGCAATTCATTTACATTACACATAATAAAGTTGCAATGACAATGGCAACCGATCTGCTCGGTGTGACGATGCCTGAACCGGGTACATCAAAACTCGTCACGGTGAATTTGGAAGAGGCAAGAGAATACGGTTTAGCCGCGGAGTCATAGTATGGAAAACACCACAATTATTGGAATTGTTGTTGCAGTAATCTTTATCTTAATCGGTTTAAGAATGGTGTTACGAAAGCCGCATGATGCTGCACCATCTTTAGAATCTGAACTGCATGTGAATGAGGATTGTAATCAACCTGTAATTCCACGTCATGTACGTGATCAATTGCAAGCAGATCGTGCATCCAAAGAGCAAGTACGTGTTGAACCGAGTTTAAATACTTTAGATTCCGTTGAAATTGCTGATGAAAAACAACAGCAGATTGAAGCACAACAAGAATCTGTATCGGTTCAAACAACAAAAACTGCTACGCAAGTTGCTGCTGTGGATACAATAGCTAACCTTGATTCAGTTGATAAAATTGAGCAAGCCGATCTTGTTGAAACTGAAAGTTTAAATGGGGCTGCTGTGCAAGTTACTGAATCTGAGGTTCAGAAAATCGAAAATGCTGTTGAAGCGACTCAAGTTCAAACTCAGACCACAGTTGCATTTCAAACTGAGATTGATACACCGAAAAAAGAGCCTGATTTTCATTTAAATCCAAATGTAGAAACCACAGAAATTAAAGCATTTGATGAAGAAAGTAATATTTTAGATGTGCATTTGAACCAACAACAAAAACATGATGATGAAAGTGTGTTGTCGAATGCAGAAATGATTATTGCATTGAATGTTTATCCAAACCCACGCAAAGCTTTATCTGGTGATAAGACGTTAAAAGTACTGTTGAAATATGGCTTACGCTTCGGTGAATTGTCATGTTTTCATCGCTATGAAAATACAGAAGAAGAATGTCATCTGTTATTTTCAGTATTGCGTGTAACGGATAATGGACCAGATGGTTTTGATTTAGAAACCTTATCGACTGAGCAAGTTCAAGGTTTGGCATTCTTTCTTGCATTACCTCATCCAGACGTACAAAAAGGTTTTGATACCATGGTGAGTATTGCAGGTTTAATCGCTCGTGAGATTGACGGTACGGTTTATGATGAAAATAACTTGGAATTTACCCCACAATTGAAAGAACATTGGCGTCATAAAGCCATCGACTATCGTTCTGGGCAAGAAGTGTAAGATCTGTTTTAGTAAATGAGTTGATCATTTGCTTTATAATAATCGGCAATGAATTTTAGGCGGAGTCATCCGCCTTTTTAGATAGTGAAATAATGTATGGAAAATAACCCTGTCGTGGCGCAAATGCGTCAATTGATACAACTGATTGCTCAACATAATCATGCTTATTATGTAATGGATCAACCCACTATTGAAGACAGTGAATATGATCAATTATTTCATCAGTTAAAAGCTTTAGAGCAGCAATATCCTGAATTAGTACAAACAGATACACCGACAAAATCTGTAGGTGGGAAAGCATTATCAAAGTTTGAAACCATTACCCATACAGTGCCAATGCTGTCTTTGGGAAATGTATTTAATCAAGAAGAATTATTGGCTTTTGCACGTCGTATTGAAGAACGTTTACCGAATCAAAAAATTCAATATGATGTCGAATTAAAGTTTGATGGCTTGGCGATTTCATTGTGGTATGAGGATGGTGTTTTGATTCGTGGTGTCACTCGTGGCGATGGCGAAACGGGTGAGGTCATTACCGAAAATGTAAAAACAATTCGTAATTTACCTAAAGTTTTAGCCGCAGATAAAGTGGCGGTTCCACGTTTGTTAGAAGTCCGTGGTGAAGTGCTGATGCCTAAAGCAGGCTTTGATAAGCTAAATGCCGAAAATGAAGCAAAAGGTGAAAAGACCTTTGCTAATCCACGTAATGCAGCAGCAGGTAGTTTACGTCAACTCGATCCGAGTATTGCAGCTTCTCGTCCATTGGCATTCTATGCGTATGGGATTGCACAATGTGAACCGAACCATGGTATTACCTCTATGTCGGAAAGTTTGGAATGGCTGACCAATTTTGGATTTGCGGTAGGTGAGCGTCATTTTGTTTGCGATAGCATCCAAGAAGTTCAGGAAAAATACGAACAAATTAATCAAGAACGTCCAAATTTGTTGGTCGAAATTGATGGTATGGTTGTTAAGGTTGATGATTTACAGCAACAACAAAAATTGGGTTTTTTAAGTCGTGAACCACGTTGGGCAACGGCGTATAAGTTTCCTGCAGTTGCAGCATTAACCACAGTAGAAAATATTGACTGGCAAGTTGGACGTACAGGAACTTTAACACCTGTTGCACGTTTGAATCCCGTTGCTGTGGGTGGTGTTACCGTTTCTAATGTGACGTTGCACAATATTGGTGAAATTCACCGTTTAGATGTGCGCATTGGCGATACTGTCAGCGTTTATCGCAGTGGTGATGTTATTCCAAAAGTTGAAAAAGTTTGGTTGGAATTCCGTCCAGCAGATGTGGTTGAAGTTCATCTTCCTGAGAATTGTCCTGTATGTTCTTCTCCTGTAGTCATGCCAGAGGGTGAAGCTTTAGCCCGCTGTTCAGGTGGTTTGTATTGTTCAGCACAACGTATTGAAGCTATTCGTCACTTTGTTTCTCGTAAAGCACTGGATATTGAAGGTTTAGGCGATCGTTGGGTTGAATCATTATTACATCTTGATTTGTTGAAAGATGTTGCAGATATTTATCATCTGCATGAGCATCGTGATCAGCTATTGACCATTGAAAAAATGGGTGAAAAATCGGTTCAAAATTTATTTGATTCAATTGAAAATAGTAAGAAAACGACCTTGTCTGCATTTATATATGCACTGGGTATACGTGGGGTCGGTGAGACGACAGCACGTATGCTTGCGAATACATTTCAAACACTAGATGCAATTCGTACTGCGGATTTAGAAGCATTAAAGAAAACACCTGACGTGGGTGATATTACCGCCGAGTGGATTGTAGATTTCTTTAAAGCACCGCATAACTTAGAAGTCGTAGATCGTTTGCTTGCAGCAGGTATTCATTGGGATGCACCAACTGCACCAACACGCCAACCACTCAATGGCGAGAGCTGGGTAATCACAGGAACTTTGACCACCATGGGGCGTGATGATGCAACACAAATGTTGCAGTCTTTAGGTGCTCGTGTCAGTGGTAGCGTATCGAGTAAAACCAAGTGTGTTGTTGCTGGTGAAAAAGCAGGTTCTAAGTTGGAAAAGGCTGAAAAATTGGGTATTCAGGTATTGAGTGAACAAGAGTTCTTGGCGTTAATGGCTGAATATGGACAAGCTTAATTTTATTTGAGTTATAGTTTGAATAACGGTAAAGGCATATTGAATGTATCTTTACCGTTTTAATAATGAAAATATTAATGAGAGGCTTAATTTATATTAGGCGCTTAATGAAGAACATCACAAAATAATTCATCACATATTTTAAATAAAGAAACCGTTGTTTGAACGGCTTCTATTATCGAACATTAAATATATTTTTTCACCACACCATCATCGAGCAATTGTTGAAAATGCTCAACTAAACTGGTGTCAATATTACGATAAGTCATGCCCAGTTCTTGCTTGCTTTTATCGGCATTAAAATAAATAGGATAGCCCATATTCTTTTCAATAAAATCACGTGAATATCCAAAAGCAGGGCCTATCAACTTAAATGCTTTTTTGGGCACTTGATTACGCGGGAAGGGGAATTTTTGCCCGAAGTGCTTCAGTAAAATTTTACCCATTTCCAATAAGCTAAAAGAACCACCACTAATAATATAACGACCAGAAGCTTTAGGATTCAATGCAGCGTGAATATGTGCATCTGCAACATCTCGTACATCGACAATACCGTTCCACATTGGTGGAACGCCCAATAAGGTCATCCCATTGGCAAATTGCTCTAAGACTTCGACACTACCAGATTGAGTCGTTGCAGTAAGAGAAGGGCCGAGTACCAAAGCAGGGTTAATACAGACCAAATTCCAACGATTTTGTGCCTTTGCCATATCCCAAGCTTTACGTTCAGCCATCACTTTGGAGTAAGGATAAGGTTGATGTGTCGTAGAACTGGTCATATTCCAATGCGACTCATCAAACTGGTTATTCGTAGTATCCAAAATATCAATCGCATCGCCATAAGTAGACGCAATACTAGATGTCACAATGACACGATTAACTGTTTCTGTTTTATTAACACTATTTAGAACATTTTCAGTGCCTAAAATTGCAGGTTTAATAATATCATTGACTGCATCTTTAAAATTAGTGACAACGAATGGAGATGCCATGTGAATCACAATTTCACAACCTTGCATAGCCTCATCAAATGAACCATTTTCTAAAAGATTGGCTTTAAAGAGTTTGAGTGTTCCTGTATTTGCTTGTGCAATTTTTTCTAAATGTGCAAAGCTTTGTTTTTTATTGAGATCACGCACAGTGGCATGAACGGTATAACCTTGTTCTAACAGGTTTTTAATGACCCAACTGGCAATATAACCTGTAGCGCCAGTAACAAGGATCGGTGCTGATGTTTTTCCCTGAGACATCATTTTTCCTTTTGGTTTTAGTTGTCATGATCATAAATAATTCGTTGTAGAATGTCTTTTAAATTCACCTTTTGAAATGAATATTTTTTTATTAGCAATGCATTTAGTTGTGAGTTTGTAGAAGCTAGTTTTCCATGAGTTTTTAAAAATAAATAACTAGATCTAAGCTATTTGATTTGAATATTAGTGTATTTAAGGTCATAAATAAGAAGCATTTGTACTGGTTACAATTTGATGCAAAGCTATTTGGAGTACTGTTTAAATAAAATCAGCAGACCGAAAAGCTGCAAAGGCTTATTTTTTAAATGAAAAATTTGCTTATTAAAACTGCGAATGCGTATGTTTCTCATTTTAATTTTATAAAAATCATAAACTTACACATTTATATTTTTGCAATATTGCTAAAACTTGTCCATAATAGTGTAAAAGGGTATGGAGTATTGGAAATGCGTGGCAATCCAGAAGTTATAGACTATCTTAATATGTTGATCGGTGGTGAACTGGCTGCTCGTGATCAATATCTCATTCATTCTCGTATGTATGAAGACTGGGGTCTAAGCAAGATATTTGAACGTATTGATCATGAAAGCCAAGAAGAGGCTTCACATGCCGATGCTTTGATCCGCCGTGTATTGTTTCTCGAAGGCACGCCGAATATGGATCGTGATGATATTGAAACAGGCACAGATGTGGTGAGCTGCCTAAAAGCAGATTTGGCACTGGAATATCATGTCCGTGAAAAATTAGCGAAAGGTGTAAAACTTGCGGAAGAGCATGGCGATTATGTGACCCGTGATATGCTTCGTCAGCAAATGTCAGATACCGAAGAAGATCATACTTACTGGCTTGAAAAGCAAATGCGTTTAATCGAGTTGATTGGTTTACAAAACTATATTCAGTCACAAATGTAAGATATGTAAAACATCGAGCTGAACAGATGAAGTGAATAAGCCTTTGGATGAAAATCTAAAGGCTTTTTTATTTAAGCAGTATGATCAAAGGTAAAGCATTGAATTAGATTTTCATAAATGAAATTCCCAGAAACAATCAAATTCAACAATAGCATCAATGATCAAAAAAGCATTGGATTCAAGGTGATTAATCCAATGCTCTAGTACATTCAATAATTGAATGTTTAATAATTATTTTTTAGTAAACTTCTGAATATCCGCCAAGACTTGACCAGCATGTGTCTGCGTATTGACGCTGCTGTAGTGGTAGACAATTGTGCTTTGTGGGTCGATTAAAAAAGTTTCTCGTTTGGCAATTTTAGCAATTCCAAGATTACGGACAATACCAAGCTGTTCGGCAAGTTTATGATTATTATCAGCAAGTATCGGAAAGTTTAGCCCAAGTTTGTCCGAAAATTGTTGATGTGATTTAACGTCATCCAAACTAACACCTAAGACCACTGCATTATTTTTTATAAATTGTGGATAGAGTGCTTTAAATTGATTGGCTTCCTGCGTACAACCTGGAGAATTATCTTTTGGATAAAAGTACAGCACAACCCATTTACCTTTGTATTGACTTAACTCATGCCATTTAGAGCTTTGATCTTGTAATTTAAAGCTAGGTGCAGGTTTTCCTACCCATTCTTTTTGATTTGAGTCGAACTTAGAAAATATAGTATTTTCAGCATGGCTCACAGTATTGAATGTGTACAATGTTGATATGGAAAGTAAGCCAATACTCAATAATTTTAATCGTTTCACAATGCATACTTCCCTAAATTTAGTCTACTTTTGATCTTAGCAAATTTTATGATTTTGTGGCGATGATAAATGTTTGCAATTATTCCAAACAAATTTATGATGAATTCAGTTTTTATCATAAATTAGAGAAACACATGGATGTCGGTGCGGTACTGATCAAATTAAAAGCCAATTCAATGGCAAATGTTGAAGCATGGCAGCAAGAGCTGAATGCCCGAAAAGATGAAGCGATTGAAACACTTAAAGCCGAAGGTGTATATGTTGAATCTTGGTTTCATGTGCAATTGGAAGGGCAAGACTACTTAATTGCCTATATGCGTGCAGTAGATATTCCTCGTGCGCAGCAGATTGGCAGAGAAAGTAGTTTTCCCATTGACCAAATGCATAAGCAATTTAAAAAAAATTGGGAAAAGGGCTATCGGGCGACTTTGTTGGTGGATTTAGAAAATACTCAATGAGATGATTAAGCTATTATATTTTATACCTTAAATCTCTTATAAAAGTCGCTTTTAATCAATTTTCCACTACATCATACGATATTAACTTCATCTTTTAGAGCGTAAATAGACGACGTAATTGAAATTTAGATATTCTTAGTTAACCACTAAGTTTGATACTATTTTAAATATTCAGTACTTTTAGAGCATCGAATTGAATCAAAAGATTTTACTTATTACTGGTTGGGGCGGTGGTACAAAACTACTTCACCCACTAAAAATTGCTTTGCAAGACAAAGGTCACCACGTTGAATTAATCAATATTTTCAATGTTTTTGATGATATTGAATTACAACGTCAGACTGAAAATGCCAAAGATTTTGATGTGATTATTGGTTGGTCATTGGGTGGGCAATTGGCTACTTTATTGGTCAATCAAATCGAGCAAAAATATCAACAACAAAAAGTGTTGATCACATTGGCATCTAACCCATGTTTTGTTGCCAATGAGACATGGCAAACGGCGATGCCACAAGATACTTTTCAAAACTTTAAACAGTCTTTTGAACAGGATATCAGCGCAACCTTATTCAAATTCGGTTTTATGGTCTGTCAGGGCATCGCTTCGACGAAACAAGATCTGAAAATTTTACAAAGTTTAATTCAGCCACAGAAAATAGAATTGTTGAAACAAGGTTTAGCATTACTTGAGCAATTAAATATTGCAGAGATCCAAGAAAATTACACTGGACAGCAATATCATCTCTTTGCAGAGCAAGATGCTTTAGTTGATAGCAAAGTTGTGCAAAATATCCAAAATTTCACTGCAAAGTTTTTGGCTGTAGAACTTATTCAAGGCTCGCATGGCTTTCCTGTTTTTCAAGTGGAGCTAATAACTGACAAAATCTGCCAATATTTACATAAAAATAATCAAACATCGTGATAAGTGGTAAATCTCGCAATTTATTTTTAATTCGTGCAGGTTTAAGATCGGTAAAATAAATTTTTAGTTGTAACGGCAACACATATGGAGTTAAGGATGACTGATTCAAGCCCTACGTTAAGTGATCAACAATTTGATCTTGAACATATATGGCATCCTTATACTTCTATGACCAATCCGTTACCGACCTTTAAGGTGAAACGTGCCTTTGGTGCAATCATAGAATTAGACGATGGTCGTCAACTTATTGATGGTATGTCGTCTTGGTGGTGTGCGATTCATGGTTATAACCACCCTGAATTGAATCAGGCGGTCACTGACCAATTACAAAATATGTCACACATTATGTTTGGTGGTTTTACCCATCAACCTGCAATAGATCTTGGTAAAATTTTGCTCGATATTACCCCACCTAGTTTAGATAAAATATTCTATGCAGACTCTGGCTCAGTTGCTGTGGAAGTGGCATTAAAGATGGCAGTACAGTTTTGGAGTGCGCAGGGTAAGGCTGAGAAAAACAATTTTGTGACACCACGTTCGGGCTACCACGGCGATACATGGAATGCCATGTCTGTCTGCGATCCTGTCACGGGTATGCATCAGATTTTTGGTTCAAGTTTGCCGAATCGAGTTTTCGTACCTACGCCACAAACAGGTTTTGACGAAGTGTGGAATCACAACGATATTGCCGAACTTGAAAGAACTTTTGCAGAACAACATCAACAGATTGCAGCTTTTATTATCGAACCGATTGTGCAAGGTGCAGGTGGTATGCGCTTTTATCACTCTGAATATTTACGTCAGGCAAACTTGCTTTGCGAAAAATACAATATTTTGCTAATTTTTGATGAAATTGCTACAGGTTTTGGGCGAACTGGAAAGTTGTTTGCGTGGGAATGGGCAGGTGTTGAACCTGATATTATGTGTATCGGTAAAGGGTTGACGGGCGGGTATATGACCTTGTCAGCAACACTCACGACAAAGCATGTGGCTGAAACCATTAGTCAGGGTGAAGCGGGCGTATTTATGCATGGTCCAACCTTTATGGCAAATCCACTGGCATGCGCTGTGGCATTTAAAAGTACACAATTGTTGTTGTCGCAAGATTGGCAGTCCAATATTCAACGTATCGAAATGCAATTAAAACAACAGCTTTCAGTATTATCTACACTTGAATATGTCAAAGATGTAAGAGTTTTGGGCGCTATTGGCGTAGTGGAGTTAAATTTCAATATAGATATGAAAATACTACAACAGGAATTTGTCCGCCGTGGAATTTGGATTCGTCCATTCGGCAAGCTGGTCTACGTGATGCCGCCCTATATTATTAGCGAAAATGAATTAAAAACGTTGTTAGAGCAATTGGTTGAAGTGATTGGAAATATGGAGCATGCAGCATGAATGCAGATTTACTTGATCACTTTGCAACACAATTAGATTGCTTAAAACAGCAGGGGAATTTACGCCAATTCACTGCCAATACGCAGCAAGGGCGATATATCAGTATCAATAATCATAAAATGCTGAATTTAGCATCCAATGACTATTTGGGTTTGGCTTCTGATTTACAACTTCGTGAACAGTTTTTTGATGAAACTCCGAATGCTCAGCGCTGGATGAGTTCATCATCTTCACGTTTATTGACTGGTAATTTTCCTGAATATGAACAACTCGAAGCAAGTTTAAGTCAGGCATTTTATGGTCGTGCAGCATTGTTGTTTAACAGTGGCTACCATATGAATATTGGAATTTTACCTGCGCTCACAGACGGTAAGACACTAATTCTGGCGGATAAATTGATCCATGCCAGTATGATTGATGGTATTCGCTTATCCACTGCAAAATATGTGCGTTATCGACATAATGATCTGCTACATCTGACACAACTTTTGCATAAATACCATGAAGATGATGCATTCGAACGCATTATTGTGGTGACCGAATCCATTTTTAGTATGGATGGGGATGAAACGGATTTAGCAGAATTGGTACGTATTAAAAAACAATTTTCCAAAGTCATGCTCTATGTCGATGAAGCGCATGCAATAGGTGTGCGTGGTGAACAAGGCTTGGGCTGTGCTGAACAGTATCATGTAATTGATGATATTGATTTTTTGGTCGGTACTTTTGGTAAAGCGATTGCATCAGTTGGTGGTTATCTGATTTGTCATAGCATCATTCGAGATTATTTAATTAATTTGATGCGACCATTGATTTTCAGTACGGCACAACCGCCAATATGTATGGCGTGGACAAATTTCATATTTCAAAAAGTATTAAAGCTCAACACGCAGCGACAGCATTTACAACAACTTAGCCAGTCCTTACAACAAGCTGTGACAGCCAAAGGTTTTGATTGTCCATCCACTTCGCATATTGTCCCTGTGATTGTTGGGGAGTCAGTAAAAACGGTTGTAAAAGCAAAAGCTTTACAGGATGCGGGTTTTTATATTATGCCTGTACGCCCACCGACTGTGCCACAACATAGTTCTCGTTTACGAATTTCTTTAACGGCACATATTACGCAGCCTGATCTCGATCAGCTTGTAACTTTGTTGTGAGTCCTCTTTGATGAGCACTTATGATAAAGACCATGTGAAAAATTTAAAGATGGATAAATTACAAATCGACAAAGCGCAGGTTGCCTTACGTTTTTCACAAGCAGGGCAAAGTTATACACAGCATGCAATTGTGCAGAAACAGATTGCACAGCAACTCTTTCAGTTGATCAAAAAATATTCTCATCAACGACTTAACATGGTCTTTGAAATTGGGTGTGGTTCAGGTAATTTAAGCCATTTATTGATGGGTGGTTTACATATTAACAGCCTGATTTTAAATGACTTATATGTAGGTGTTCAGCAAGGCTTTAAAATGGATCAGCCTATTAAGTTCCTCATTGGTGATATTGAACAGCTTGAATTTCCAAAGAATATCGACTTAATCGCTTCAAGTTCTGTATTGCAATGGATAGGTGATCTGAGTGCTGTTTTGCAAAAAGCACAGTCGAGTTTAAATCTACAAGGTTATTTGTGTTTTTCGACGTTTGGACAGCAGAACTTACAGGAAATTAAGACTTTAACTGGGCAGGGGTTAGATTATCTATCCATTGAAGATATTCAAGAAAAATTACTGAGTAATGGTTTTGAAATATTGCACATTTCAGAACAAATAGAATCTTTAAGTTTCACTCATCCAAAACAGGTTTTACAGCATTTAAAAGCCACAGGAGTAACAGCAACGGCTTCAAATTACCGTTGGACGAAACAATCACTGCAAGATTTTTATCAAAACTATCAACAATTTTTATCTCAAGATGAGTCTGGGGATGAAACTTACTCGCTAACTTATCATCCAATTTATTGTATCGCACGGAGAATGCCATGACTGGACTCGTTTACTTTATCAGTGGAATCGATACAGGCATTGGTAAAACCTATACCACAGGTTATTTGGCAAAATTATGGAATGAACAAGGTCGGAAAGCCATTACTCAAAAATTGATTCAGACGGGTAATGTTGATATTTCAGAAGATATACAGCAGCACCGTGAAATTATGGGTATGGGGTGGTTTCCTGAAGATGAAGCCAAGCTGACCATGCCTGAAATTTTTAGTTACCCTGCATCGCCGCATTTGGCGACTAAAATTGATGGTCGTGAAATTGACTTTCAAAAAATTGAACAGGCGACTCAGCAACTGGCTGAAAAATATGATGTAGTTTTATTGGAAGGTGCAGGTGGTTTAATGGTGCCTTTAACCACAGATTTACTCAGTATTGATTATATTGCCGAGAAAAAATTACCTGTGATTTTAGTTAGTTCAGGGCGATTGGGCAGTATCAATCATACTATTCTCAGTCTTGAAGTACTGAAAAGCCGAGGTCTGGAATTATACGCATTGGCATATAACTTAAATGATGAATCTCAAGATGAACTTATTTCCAAAGATACTGCTGAATATTTAAAAGGCTATTTAGTGAAACACTTTCCAAAAGCACTTTGGATGGATATTCCTGTTCTAAAATAAATTATTGAGAAATTGGTGTATTGGGATAAATATATTTCCGATAAATGGGCAGTAGAATGGGCAGTAGTAGAAAGTGGAAAAAACTGGTTGCCCAAATCACAATAATCAATACTGCAATATATTGTGGGACATCATTCGCCCAAACAAAACTTAATAAAGGCAACAAAATGGGTAAAATTGAACAAAGGGCATAACTGATAAGTGGGCGTTTAATTGCATATTTTGAGCAAAAAAGGAAAGCGTAGCTCAACATCCAAATTGTATAGATAAAACACGCTTGTAAAATATCAGAAGTAGGGTAGCTATAATCTATAGGCAGGTTTGTCGTATTGCCGAGTAGATCTGAATTCAATTGTTCAGATAAAGGGAATTGCCCTTGGTAAGCAATATAACTACAGACAGCTAACCAAATAACACTGAGTGGAATGAGTATGAGATATTTTTTATTCATCTTATTATTGTCCTGAATAATGTCTCTTTCTAAAATAAGTATACGACGACAGAATTGATTTGATGGGGGTGTTTACAGAATAAGAACTTAACTCCACACAAAAAGCTTAAATCGGCAGTAAGACTAAAAGCATATTCATTATTATTTTGTGGAATCAATACAGAAATCATTTGAGCTTTATAAAGAAAGACAGCGAGGAAATAAGGTCACTCAGTGTCTTTTAATGATTTACCTATCTTTAGGTAAAATATTTTTATATCAAAATAACTCAGTTGAATTAGGTAGTTAATACGAGAGGTTGATAATCTAACTGCATTTTTCGATGTCTCTCTAATTGCCTTTTTAATTTATCCGTCAGTTTGGTAATGGCGTTATACATATCATCAGCACTTGCTTGGGCAAAGAGTTCTATTCCTGGTAGGCGAACGATCGCTTCTGCGATATGGTTGGCACTGCCTTTTTTTGATCTTTTATCTGTCTGATGATCTTTGCTGAGCTTCACTTGCATACTGTTGACTTGGTCTAAATGCTTCGTCATCTGCGTGAATTTATCTCGAATACTGTCTTCAATCGCAGGAGTAATGCTTAAATGATGTCCACGAATTGTAATTTGCATAGTTCGATCCCTCTCCTTTTATGAGGATATGAAAGTCATAGCTAAAACGATCTCATGCCAGCGTTCACAAAGGGAAATACTGTGCTTTACGTCATGCAATCATTTTAACTACTCCAAAAAACAACAAGCGATTCATTATTTGGTAATAATGTACATCTACAATTGCCACACTTTAAAAATTAGATCAAGACTTTTCGGTCTGACGATGATGGAATATGTAATGATTCGCGATATTTTGCGACGGTACGTCGTGCAACATCAATTCCTGCTTCATTTAATAAGGTGGCAAGAGCGTTATCTGACAATGGTTTACGTGGATTTTCATCGGCAATCAGTTTTTTAATTTTTGCTCGAATGGCAGTCGAAGATGCCTCTCCGCCCGATGATGTTCCAACATGACTCGAAAAGAAATATTTCAATTCGAACAAGCCACGAGGTGTCAGTAAAAATTTATTGGTCGTTACACGTGAAACGGTAGATTCATGTAGTTCAACTTCTTCTGCAACATCTCTAAGCACGAGAGGCTTCATGCCTTCAGCGCCAATTTCTAAAAATTCACGTTGATGCTGTACGATACAGCTCGCGACTTTTAATAATGTTTTATGGCGTTCATCGACACTTTTAATAAAGTTTTTTGCTTCCAGCATTTGCCCACGAAGATATTGATTATCATCACTTTGATCAGCACGTTTAATCATGCTTGAGTAAAATGAATTCACTCTAAGCTTGGGTAAAATATCGGGGTTAAGTTGAACATGCCAATGTCCATTTTTTTTTGATACCACGACATCTGGAATTTGGTAATCATTTTCTTTTTGATCGAACTCCGCACCTGGGTAGGGTTTTAGCGTTTTTAGTAATGCAATCGCAGATTTTAATTGATCTGCATTTAAGCCTGTTTGTTTGATCAATTTATTTAGGTCGTTACTGACCAATAACTCATAATGTTTTAGTAATATTAAAGCTTCTTTTCTAAATAAAGTTGTTATGGGTAAAGCTTCAATTTGTACAAATAGACACTCAGCTAAATTTCGTGCACCTACACCAAGCGGTTCAAGGCGTTGAATATGCTTGAGTACGACTAAAACTTCATCTTCCTCAACTTCAATTTCATAATCCATTTGTTGTAGTAAATGTTGTACTGAGCTTACGATTTCCTCAACATCAGCATCTAAAAAACCCTTTTCATCTAAAGCATCAACGATACAATAGGCGATTAATTTATCCACTGGAGAGAAGTGTAATAAATTGACCTGTCCCAGCATGTGGTCTTTTAACGAGGCATTGACGTGATGATTGTCTTCACGATCATCAAATTCAGGGCGTTCCATCGCGGTCGATTGGTGGGTATAAATATCATCCCAATCAGTATCTACAGGTAATTCATCGGGTAGATGATCTGCATTCAAAGATTCAGAAAGTTCATATTCTTGTTGTTCTTGCTTAATATTTTCTAAGCTTTCAATATTGTCATTGTTTTCATCCTCGACTTTTTCAAGCAAAGGATTACTATCAAGTTGAATTTGAATTTCTTGTTCCAATTCCAAGCTTGATAATTGCAGCAATCGAATGGCTTGTTGCAGTTGTGGTGTTAGCGACAACGAGTTTGCAACCCTTAATCCAACCGATAACTTCATAAAAATTCTTCCCGCTCTGTTTCAAAAGAGATCACATCTACATCACATTTTATCTGGTGAATGTAATGCAAAATTCATGCCGCTTTTATTTTTATATCACATCAAATGGCAAGCGACTAGCATTAAAGTTAATCTATATTCAAAAAGTGTTTATTAATTATTAAGTAAAATAAAATTTTATAAGTGTGGTAGTTTTATTAATAATAAAATCAACAGATTGACATTAAATATTGTCAAGTGACTATCATTTAAATAAATACATTTAAGTAAATTATAAGCTCAAATAAATACTCTAAACCCTATTTATTTCATTTTTTTTACATACAATACAAAACCTATTGTGATGTGTATCACGCTGTGTTTGAGTGAAATTTATTATTTTTTTATTCTTTACTTATGCAAAATGTAGGTATAAATATAAATAGATACGTGGTGTTAGACGGATCAAGCATTTTTATTATGCATAACACCCAAAATGTAATAAATCGAATCTGAAACTAGATTATTCAAAGATTAATGCAAATGGAGCCTTCAAAGATGAAGAAATTGTCGACAAAAATTTTAACCACTACGCTTGGCGTATTCATGGCGAGCGGTGCATTCACACAGGTTCAAGCCGCAGACACACTCGCAAAAATTAAACAATCTGGAAAAGTTATTATTGGTTATCGTGAGTCTTCAGACCCAATTTCATACGTTGTTGGTGGGAAACCAATGGGTTATGCAGTCGATATTTGTAATAACTTTGCCAATGAGTTAAAAAAATCGTTAAAAATGCCAGCGCTTAAGGTTGAGTACAAGGCTGTAACATCTTCAACCCGTATTCCTGAAATGTTAGCAGGGAATATTGACATGGAGTGTGGTACAACAACCAACTCTATTCCACGTCAACAACAAGTCAGTTTCTCTACCAATTATTATGCGACAGAAGTTCGTATGGCAGTTAAAGCCAATTCTCCAATTAAATCTATTGCAGATCTAAATGGTAAAGCGGTTGTGACAACGCAAGGTACAACGTCGGATAAATACATCAAAATGGGAGAGAAAGGTGAGAAAGTAAATGTGAATAACGTTTACGGTAAAGATCACTCAGACTCTTTTGCAATGGTAGCTTCGGGTCGTGCTGCTGCATTTGTAATGGATGATAATATTCTTGCAGGCTTAATTGCTAAATCTTCAAATCCTAAGGATTTCAAAATTGTAGGGCCTGTTCTTTCTTCTGAACCATATGGCATCATGCTTCCAAAAGGTGATGCTGCTTATAAAGCAATTGCAGACCGGGTTGTTACGACCATGTGGAAAAATGGACAAATGGCAGCACTTTATAAAAAATGGTTCTTGTCTCCAATTGTGCCAAAAAATGTCAATATGAATATGCCGATGAGTGGTTCGTATAAAGCACTTATGGCGAAACCGACTGACGCTGGTATTCAGTAACATTTTGCTTTATTAACACAAGCGTATATAGATCAAAACATGATCAATGTTTTGATCTATTGCTTTATTAAAAATTAAAATTACAAGGAGCGCATATGTCAGTCGGCTCACTTAACTGGACATCATATTGTCTCCCCTCCAACGAATATAGTTTAGACAAAGCCGCGTGGGCTGAGTCTGTATGTAAAGCCATTGGCGGCCAAAGTTATTCTCCTGTAGCAGATGCGCCTACGTGGCTACAGCTTTTAGGTTCAGGTGTCTGGACAATGGTGTGGACAGCATTAGCAGCTTTTGTTATTGCTTTTGTTATTGGGTCACTTATTGGTATTTTACGTACTGTACCCAATAAGCCATTGTCATTCATTGGGACGTGCTATGTAGAACTTTTCCGAAATATTCCATTGATTGTGCAACTTTTCTTCTGGGCATTTGTATTTCCAGAACTGCTCCCAGAAAGTTTAAGTACGGGCAGTGGCGAAATGGTCAATGGGGGATGGTGGCAAAATATTCTGAATGACAATCCTGCCGTTGTTGGGGTATTTGCACTAGGCTTATATACCGCAGCACGTATCGCAGAACAAGTTCGTGCAGGGATTAATACGGTTTCGAATGGTCAAAAAAATGCAGCTTATGCAATTGGCTTAACGCAAGCACAAAGTTATCGCTATGTCGTTTTACCCGTTGCTTACCGTATTGTTTGGCCAACATTGACTTCAGAAGCAATGAACGTATTTAAAAATTCGGCTATTTTATACGCACTGAGTGTTCTCAACTTTTTTGCGTATACCAAAACCATGCGTGAAGAAACATCACAAGATATTGTTATTCTTATTCTCTCGACACCAGTCTACTTAGTCATTACCTATACCATTAAATTGATCATGTCTTGGGTTGAAAAACGTATGGCTGTTCCTGGTCTAGGCTCAGGGGGTAAATAGTCATGGATTTTAGTATTTTACAAAATCAAGATGTTATTCAAACGCTGAGTGCAGGGTTTAAATTCACCGTTACTGTAACGATTTTATCGATTATTGGCGGTATTCTGATTGGCACACCTTTAGCCATGATGCGTCTATCCAGTAATAAAATTGCCAGTACTTTTGCTAAGATTTATGTCGATTTCTTCCGTGGTGTACCACTGATTCAAGTGATCTTCATTTTCTATTTCTTATTGCCTAAATTCTTTGAATTCCAGTCTGATACTTATTATGGGCCGCTCTTTTCGAGTGTGGTGACATTTGCAATTTTCGAAGCTGCATTTTTCTCGGAAATCGTTCGTTCGGGTATTCAATCTGTCTCGAAAGGGCAGGAGAATGCAGGTTATGCGCTTGGTTTTACCTATAGGCAAACCATGTCAAATGTTGTGTTACCACAAGCATTTAGAAATATGTTGCCGATCTTACTCACGCAATCAATTGTACTTTTCCAAGATGTATCTTTGGTTTACGTGATTAGTGCGCCAGACTTCTTGGGTAATGCCAATACATTAGCAAATACTTACGGTGCCGAAACTAAAGCAACCTTCTACCTTGTAGTTGCTGTTGTTTACTTCTGTATTTCCTTTGCGCTTTCTCGTCTTGTGAAGCGTTTACATCAAAAAATAGCCATAATTAGATAATTGGAGAATCAATATGCCAATGATAGAAATACAACATATCTCAAAATGGTATGGAGATTTTCAGGTTCTTACCGATTGCACAACATCTATTGAAAAGGGTGAGGTTGTGGTGGTTTGTGGCCCATCTGGTTCTGGAAAATCAACACTAATCAAAACAGTTAATGCACTAGAGCCTTTCCAAGACGGAAATATTATTGTCGATGGAACGGCGTTAAAAGGTGCAAAAACTGATTTGGCGAAGTTCCGCTCACGTGTGGGAATGGTTTTCCAACACTTTGAATTATTTCCACATATGACTGTGTTGGATAACTTAACCATTGGTCAGATGAAGGTACTGAAACGTCCTGAGCAAGAAGCGAAGAAAAAAGCATTACAGTATTTAGATCGTGTGGGTTTAGTTGCACATAAAGATAAATTTCCTGGTCAGTTGTCGGGTGGTCAGCAACAACGTGTGGCAATCGCTCGTGGTTTGTGTATGGACCCTGTGTGCATGTTATTTGATGAGCCAACGTCTGCGCTTGACCCAGAAATGGTCGGTGAAGTGCTTGATGTGATGACTCAACTTGCAAAAGAAGGCATGACGATGATGTGTGTAACCCACGAAATGGGCTTTGCACGTAAAGTTTCTAGCCGAGTTATTTTCATGGATCAAGGTAAGATTGTAGAAGATTGTGCAACGAATGACTTTTTCAATAAACCTGAAGAACGTCATGAAAGAACCAAGTTCTTTTTGGATAAAATTTCAATGGTGCACTAATACAATTCGTTTTTAACTTAAAAAACCTCAATGAAAATTGGGGTTTCTTTTCAATGATGTTGTTAAAATTAATTAAAATTAGCTTGATGGTATTTTTTGCACTAGAAATGGCGTTAGGTTTAGATATTAATCATTTTAAAAATGATGAAGAATGAATTTATTTTATTGAATTTTCACTCAAATTTAATCGTTGTTCTTTATTCAAAAGAATATTTAATGATCAAAAAAATATAAGTAGTATTTATAATAATTGTTTTAATACTCTATAGTTAGCTTAATTTAAATGAATAATAAAAGGTTATAAATTTAATGAATACTCCATAAAACAAAGACTTTTTTTTACCTTATGAAAGGGCGGTCAAAGCAAGCTTAGAAATATCACGCAATTTAATATTCCTTACTTATTTTCAGGTTTTTTGTCATTTTTATGATTTAGTCATGTATTCCTGCGGACTTTTACTTTAAAATGTATAGATTCTCTTTTCGTAATTCGTTACCACCTCTCTCCTAGGCACTAGTTCTATGAGTGGCAGCACGAATTAAACATGCCTTTGAAAATTCGCGTGGCTAATAATTGTAATGACTCAAGCAACTCCTGATTCTATGGAATCTGTTTCGCCTATCCGAGTGTTGGATGAATGGCAAGAAACAATTCCTGAGGATTTATATATTCCCCCAGCTGCATTCGAAATTTTGCTTGAACATTTCGAAGGACCACTCGACTTTTTAATTTATTTGATTCAAAAAAATGGTTTTGATCTCTTACAGCTTGATATTGCACCGATTGCTGCACAATACCTATCCTATATGGATAGTATGAAATCGCTGAATATTGAGCTGACAGCAGATTATATGGTGATGGCGGCATTATTAGCAGACTTAAAGTCTCGTTTATTATTGCCGAAACCAAAAACCATTAATATTGAGAAAGACCCGAAACGAGAATTAATTGACCGTTTAGAAACCTATTTACGCATTAAAAAAGCGGCTGAACGTTTAGGTCAAATGCCTGTTTTAGATAGAGATACCTTTACCACCAATGTGACGATTGGTCATATTGCAAAAGTATATGATGGTTATGAGGTTGAGCTGTTAAGAGATGCGTTGTATTGCATTTTTAACCGACCTGAACCGATCATCCATAAAATTGAACAAGAACCTGTATTGTTAGAAGAGCGTATTGCTTATATTGAACAGATGGTTAAATCTGGAGAAGTGCTTATTTTCCAAGAGTTGCTTAAGCCGAACCAAGGTCGTATGGGCATGGTTGTGACATTTATGGCAATCTTAGAGTTGAGTCGTCAGCAAAAAGTTCACATTATTTCAGCAGGTGTAGATGCTCCACTTTCAATTCAAGGAGCTCCTGCATGACGATTGACCAAAATAATGCTTTCCATGGCGAAGGTTCTCCGCATGAGCTTCATCATGAAGTGCTTATGCAGCTTGAAGCGATTATCTTTGCAAGTGATGCGCCTGTATCTGTCGCGCGCTTAAAAGAAGCATTTCAAAATCAATTTTCTAAACAACAATTGCAACAATATTTACAGCAATTGTCTGTTTTACAACATGGTCGTTCTATAGAGTTAGTCGAAACAGCGCAAGGCTATCGTTTCCAAGTTCGTGCAAAGTATCGAAATGTCATTGCACAAGTTTGGCCAGACCGACCGACCCGATTATCCCCATCACTGTTAGAAACCGTAGCAGTGATCGCATATCATCAGCCTGTAACACGTGCTGATATAGAACAAATTCGTGGAGTGACGAATAATAGCCAAATCATTCGGACATTATTTGAATGGAACTGGATTAAAGAATCTGGTTTCCGTGAACTCCCAGGAAGACCTGCGTTGTTAGTTACAACGCCACAATTTTTAAATGCTTTTGGTCTCGTTTCAATTGACCAATTGCCTCCCCTACAGGACGCCAAGGAAGCTTTTATGGTTTTGGATGCGCAAGCTCCAAAGTCTTAAATAGGTGCACTGTTGATGTTTATTTCTAAGGTTATGTGTCATGAGTGAAAAATTGCAAAAGGTACTCGCACGAGTTGGACTGGGCTCTCGCCGTTACATGGAAGAGGTCATTGCGGCTGGACGTGTAAGTGTCAATGGGCAGGTTGCTCAAGTGGGCGAACGTATTGAACCAACGGATGAGCTTCGCATCGATGGTCGTAAAGTTCAGTTCCAAATTGAAGATGAAATCCGCCGCCGTGTGTTGATTTACTATAAGCCAGAAGGTGAAATTTGCTCACGCAATGATCCTGAATCTCGCCCAACGGTATTTGAACATCTTCCACCGATTACCAATGATCGTTGGGTTATGGTTGGTCGTTTAGATATTAACTCGACTGGTTTATTGTTGTTCACGAATGATGGTGAATTGGCAAATCGTTTAATGCACCCTTCAAATGAAGTTGAGCGTGAATACGCTGTTCGTGTGATGGGTGAAGTGACTCCTCAAATTAAAAATAACATGATGAAAGGTGTTATTTTAGATGATGGTCCTGCAAAATTTGAATCTTTCACTGAAATTGGTGGTGAAGGGATCAACCGTTGGTATCAAGTTGTTGTTAAAGAGGGGCGTAACCGTGAGGTTCGTCGTATTTTTGAATCGCAAGGTTTAAAAGTCAGCCGTCTGTTGCGTACACGTTATGGCACAGTAATTTTACCACGTGAACTACGTACAGGTCGTTGGATGGAACTTGATAAGAATGATATTGATAACTTAACTAAAGCAGTTGAGTTGAAACCACGTCAAGGTACTGGCTTATTTGGTATGGCAAAACGTCGTACTGAACGTATGCAAGATAAGCCGATGGCTGCACGTCGTGGTGGTTTTTTACGCCAACAACGCCGTGACAACGAAGGCGAAGAGAATCAAAATCAAGCTCCACAACGTGATCATCAGCCGATGACTAATCAATATGGTCAGCATCGTACTGAAAATCGTACCGATAGCCGTAACGAACGTACTGAAAACCGTTTTAACAAAGCGCGTTCTGGTGGTACGGGTTATAGCAATGATCGCTCGGATAACCGTGGCAATACATTTAATGGCAATCGTTCAGAAAGTCGTTATGGTCAACCCAACCGTGGTCGTTCAGATGATCGTTCAAACTCAACTGAGCGTCGTGATTATTCAGATCGCTCAGAACGTAGCGAACAACCTGAAAAGAAAAAACCTTTTGTCGTGACTAAGGGCTTTAAAAAGTTCTAATTCGATTTGGTGAGAAAAAACCACTATTTTGATATAGTGGTTTTTTTATCAATAATATTTGTACGAGTTAATGAATTACTTTGGCTAGTTATAGTAAAATACTCGGTTTTTACACTGTCAGTCCTATAAAGAGGTCATGCAATGAATAGTGAACAGCTCACTGAAATTTTAAAAGCAGCTTTTCCTGATGCTGAGGTTGCTGTCAGTGGACAAGCAGGTAAATTTGACCTCCGTATTGTGGATAACCAGTTTGAAGGGAAACGTCCAGTTCCTCGTCAACAAGCTGTTTATGCACCACTCAATTCTTATATTGCCAGTGGTGAAGTACATGCGGTTACTATTCGTGCAATGACTAAAGAAGAATGGCGCAAAGCCAGTATGTTTGGAGCTTAAGCGTCAATGGATAAATTTGTCATTCAAGGCGGTGCAAAAATCGAAGGTGAAGTTCGCATTTCAGGTGCGAAAAATGCTGCTTTACCTTTATTGGCAGCAATGATTTTAGCGGATTCGCCGATTACTTTAAAAAATGTTCCAGATCTAAAGGATGTGAGAACATTGGTCAAATTGATTAGTGGTTTAGGCATCACTATGAGTTATGAGGGCGATACTGTTGTTGCAGATACCTCTACTCTGGATAATCAATTTGCACCTTATGAATTAGTAAAAACCATGCGTGCATCTATTTTGGTGCTTGGGCCATTATTAGCGCGCTATGGTAGTGCAAAAGTTTCACTTCCAGGTGGCTGTGCCATTGGCTCACGTCCAGTCGATCAGCATTTAAAAGCATTAGAGGCTTTGGGTGCACAGATTGAGGTCGAAGCAGGTTATGTACATGCCAAAGTGGATGGTCGCTTAAAAGGTGGCGAAGTCATTTTTGATATGGTGACTGTAGGTGGGACTGAAAATATTCTAACTGCTGCCGTACTTGCAGATGGCGTAACAACAATTCGTAATGCAGCACGTGAGCCTGAAATCACAGACCTTGCACTCATGCTGATTAAAATGGGTGCGAAAATTGAAGGTTTGGACACAGATACATTGGTTGTGACTGGTGTTGAAAGTTTACATGGTTGTGAATACTCAGTTGTTGCAGATCGAATTGAAACAGGTTCGTATCTAGCAGCAGCAGCAATTACAGGTGGTAAAGTCAAAACCACACATACCGATCCAAATCTTCTTGAAGCTGTTTTAGATAAGTTTGAAGAAATGGGTGCAGAAGTGATCCGTGGTGATGACTGGATTGAACTGGATATGCAGGGTAAACGTCCGAAAGCAGTGAGCTTTCAAACGCTGCCGCATCCAGATTTTCCAACAGATATGCAAGCACAGATCATGGCGGTCAATACGATTGGTCGTGGTTTTGCAACAATTTCTGAAACAATTTTTGAAAACCGTTTTATGCATGTACCTGAATTGGCACGTATGGGTGCGAATATTCAGATTGAAGGCAATGATGCGGTGGTTACAGGTGTAGAAAAATTATCTGCTGCACCAGTTATGGCAACTGACCTACGTGCTTCTTTTTCTTTGGTTTTAGCTGCTCTGGTTGCTGAAGGTGAAACGACGATTGACCGTATTTACCATATCGATCGTGGTTATGAAGATATTGAAGCAAAATTACAAGGTCTAGGTGTTCAAATTAAGCGAGTGAGCGAGTAAGTTAATGAGCGATATGAGAAACGATGATCCAAACTTTGACGTAATGGGCAATTTTGATCATGGTTTAACTTTGGCATTGAGTAAGGGGCGTATCTTAAAAGAAACGCTTCCTTTGCTTGAAACTGCTGGGATTAATTTATTAGAAGATCCAGATAAATCTCGTAAGTTGATTTTTCCAACCACACATAAGCATGTGCGTATTCTTATTTTACGTGCTTCAGATGTACCGACTTATGTGGAAAATGGCGCTGCAGATATTGGTGTGGCGGGCAAAGATGTTTTGATGGAACATGGCGCGCAAAATGTCTATGAACCATTAGACTTGAAAATTGCCAACTGTAAGTTAATGACAGCAGGCAAGGTTGGCATGGAACGTCCGAAGGGTCGTTTAAAAATCGCCACTAAGTATGTCAATCTCACCCGTCAATACTATGCAAGCCTTGGCGAGCAAGTTGATGTGATTAAACTTTACGGTTCAATGGAATTAGCGCCATTGGTTGGTTTAGGAGATTACATTGTTGATGTCGTGGACACAGGTAATACTTTACGTGCCAATGGTCTTGAGCCATTAGAGGAAATTTGCCAAGTGTCTTCACGTTTGATTGTGAATAAAGCCAGTTTTAAACGTAAGCAAGCGCTGTTAAATCCTATTCTTTCACAGCTTGAAATAGCTGTTGAAGAGCGTCAAAAGCAAAAATAATGAATTAATTCTATTTTTGTGAATAAATGACCGTCCACTTGGGGCGGTTTTTTATTGAGAGTTCAAGTGGTTATGCAATAGGATTCGATCAGAGTGAGCTGTTGTAACTGATTGAAAGTATAAATATCGCATGCTTGGATGATTGTATTTTTATTTGAATGCTGAAATTTAGCATAGCCTTGAATAATAACCGTATTTGATGATTGATATTGATCGTGAATTTGTGTGGTGTTTTATTGAAATAATCTTGTATTAAATTACAGTGGTTGATTATATTGTCCATGCCCTTTAAATGTTGTTCGCCAATAATATGCCATTCAATATCTTCGGTTAAATATTGAAAAACTGAATTGAACTGACCCAATGAGAATGTTTGGGCTATTTTTTCTATTTGCATATTCAACCTATGGTGGATATTAATTTTTGAATAGATATATAACATCATTTTTATCGCTGTATTGAGTGAGAATGTCACTCTAAACATTGCTAGGTAAAGTATTTTCCTATCAAACTAAATAGAATTGATGATGTTATCTTACCCACAAGCTACTCAAAACAAGGTAAACTGAATCTTTCTTAAATAACCTTGTGGGTAAATTGATGCGACGTTTATCGACTCAAGAGCCAAACTTTAAACAAGTATTTGCAGACTTGTTGGCTTTTGAAACAGTGAGTGATCCTGAACTTTTAAAAACAGTAGACCAAATTATTGCAGATGTACGCCAACATGGTGATGCACATGTACTTAAACTCACTCAACAGTTCGATCGACATCCAGCACATCAATTTTCAGAGTTAGAACTGTCACAAGAACAACTCAAAGTAGCATTTGAAGGCTTAACCACAGAAGTGCGAGAAGCTTTAGAAATGGCAGAAAAGCGTATTCGTTCATTTCACCAAGCTCAAAAGCAAGATGGTTGGTCCTATGTGGATGAGTTGGGAAATACATTAGGGCAAAAAGTTACACCACTTGATCGTGTAGGGATTTATGTTCCTGGTGGATTGGCGTCTTATCCATCTTCTGTTTTAATGAATGCTGTTCCTGCGCATGTTGCAGGCGTGCAAGAAATTATCATGGTTGTTCCTGCGCCAAATGGTGAATTGAATCCACTGGTATTGGCTGCTGCTCATTTAGCAGGTGTAGATCGTGTATTTACGATTGGTGGAGCACAGGCTGTGGCTGCATTGGCTTATGGTACAGAAACCATTCCTCAAGTTGATAAAATTACAGGTCCAGGAAATCGTTTCGTCGCTGCGGCAAAACGTACGGTTTTTGGTCAAGTCGGTATTGACATGATTGCAGGGCCTTCTGAAATTTTAGTCTATGCCGAAGGCGAAAATAATGCCAAATGGTTAGCGATGGATGTTTTGTCTCAAGCTGAACATGATGCGGTAGCTCAAGCGATTTTTATTACGCCTGATGAACAATTACTGAATGATGTTGCAAATGCGATTGAAGAGCATTTAAAAGCTTTGCCTAAAGCGGAAATCGCTCGGACTTCAATTGCTAATCGTGGTGCTTTGGTTTTGGTTAAAGACCGTCAGGAAGCAATTGATTTAATTAACCAAGTCGCTCCTGAACATTTAGAGTTATGTTTGGATGATGCTCAGCAAATGTCTGAAAATATTCGTCATGCAGGTGCAATTTTCATGGGGCGTTATACGCCAGAAGCGATTGGTGATTATTGTGCAGGGCCAAACCATGTTTTACCAACCTCGGGTACTGCGCGATTCTCTTCACCACTTGGTGTTTATGATTTCCAGAAGCGTACCAGTCTGATCATGTGTTCTGAGCAGGGTGTTAAACCACTTGCGAAAACTGCCGATATTCTTGCACAACAGGAAAATTTGGATGCACATGCGAGATCAGCACGATATCGTTACGAGTAAAGAGACTAAAACTGGAAATTCAGTTCTTTAAATTAAAACCTTTCCCTAACCCTCTCGTACGGAGAGGGTACTTTATACGATTAAAATCGGAAATAGATTATATAGAGCTATTTAAAAGTATAATTGATGATTCCTTTCCTTTTGGGAGAGGTTAGGAGAGGGCGAATAAGAGAAAATAAAATGCCAAATATCACCCCTAAACAAATGCGTTTTTGGAGTCCTTCGGTACGTGAGCTTGAACCTTATATACCGGGTGAACAACCAAAAATTCAAAATTTACTCAAATTAAATACCAATGAAAATCCGTATCCACCGTCGCCTAAAGTTGTGGCTGCTGTGCAAGCCATTTTAGAAAATTCAGCAGATGTATTACGTTTATATCCAGACCCAGATGCGACAGCACTGAAACAAGCGATTGCTAAACAGCAGAATGTCGCTGTGGAAAATGTCTTTGTTGGTAATGGTTCAGATGAAGTTTTAGCACACATTTTTAAAGCATTTTTTGTGCAAGAAAAACCGATTCTATATCCAGATATTACCTATAGTTTTTATCCTGTTTATAGTCAGTTTTTTGGCATTTCAGCAAAAACCAAAATTTTGCCATTGAATGATGATTTTGAAATAGAAGTTGGTGATTACAAACAGCCGAATGGAGGCATCATCATCACCAATCCCAATGCACCAACCAGTATTGCACTTGGTTTGGCTGAGATTGAAGAAGTTTTACAAGCTAACCCAGATTCTGTCGTAGTGATTGATGAAGCTTATGTGGATTTTGGTACAGAATCTGCTGTTAGTTTGGTTACAAAATACGAAAACTTGGTTGTCTGTCAAACCACATCTAAATCACGTTCTCTTGCAGGTTTACGTGTCGGTTTTGCTATTGCTCAGCCACATTTAATTGCAGCACTTGAAGCCGTCAAAAATAGTTTTAATTCTTTTCCAATTGATCGTTTTGCAATTGCGGCAGGGGTGGCTTCATTTGAAGATCAAGACTATTTTGAAGCACAATGTCAGAAAGTTATCGCTTGTCGTGACAAGCTTACACATGAATTAGAAACATTAGGTTTTACAGTTTTACCATCCAAAGCTAATTTTATTTTTGCATCCTTACCTTCTAAAGATGCAGGTGAATTGACGAAAGAATTGCGTGAACGGGGTATTATTGTACGTTATTTTAATAAACCACGAATTAATCAATTTTTACGCATCACTGTTGGTACAGATGAACAAAATCAACGTCTTGTTGATACATTGAAAAATGATATTCTAGCTTGAAATTTTAAAGCCTTATAATCTGCCCACATAAAGTGGGCTTTTTATTGTTTAACAAGAAAGTATTTTTGTCTGTGAAATTTTACGCTTCTCAAAAGCAGGACTTAACGTATTTGGCTTTATTTTTTAATTAATTTTATTGACTAATAATGTGAAATATATTAAATATTATTCAGGTTTATACCAAGTGTTGAGTAAATCTAACATGGCAGATACTTTGTCAAAACATTCCTGATATTCTGCTTCTGCATTGGAAGCAATGGTAATTCCACCACCGGCCCAAATGGATAAATCATCCTGATACTTTTGAATAGATCGGATTAAAATGTTCCATGAACCTGTGCCATCTAAATTAAAATAACCTAATGACCCGCAATAAGCACCTCGTGGCGTATCTTCTAATTCCTCAATGATTTCCATCGCACGAATTTTGGGTGCACCTGTAATTGAACCTCCAGGTAAAGCTGAAAGCAGAACATCAAATGGATTAACATCCTTTTTTAAAACTGCCGTAACTTCACTGACCATGTGGTGGACTTGATTAAAACTTTCAATTTCAAATAGTTTAGGGGTTCTAACCGAGCCTGTTTCTGCATAAACACTCAAATCATTACGCAATAAATCTACAATCATGACATTTTCAGCTTGATCTTTTTTAGAATGGATCAGTGTGTTTTTGGACTGTTCATCGCGTACAGGATCATCATGGCGCGGCATTGTACCTTTAATCGGTTTAGTCACAATTTTCCGATCAGATTCGAAATTAATAAATAACTCAGGAGAGCAACTGAGTAATTCAAAATCATCAACTCTTAAATATCCAGAATAGGGCGCTGCTGTTAAATTCCAGAAATCTTCAGCTGTATCCAGCAGTAAACCTTGAGCTTTTGCTGTGAATTCTTGTGTTAAATTAATTTGATAGCAATCGCCTGCTTTAATATATTCTTGTACAGTAGAAAGCGTATTTAAGTATTTTTGTTTAGACCAACGTGCTTGGCAAATTGTATTAAGTTTAAACTGTTGTGCATCAATATTTTTTTCGGCAGCATTATCGGTATTAATTAATTGATTAACTAAATTGAAAATATCTAAAGCATTATTTTCATGACTATAAAATATCCATTCGCCATTTTCTTGTTTAATATAGCTTAGATATAAACCCAAATATAAATTGGGTTGTTTTTTTAAATTACTAACGACTTGTTGTTGAGCTGCAAAATTATAATCGATAAAGCCGATATAACCACCATTAAAACTAGTTTCCATCGCTGTATTCAGATTCTTGTCGGGGTCTAAGTTGTTAAATTGAATCAGTTTTTGCAATGAATGAACGTCTGTATTATTTGTATATTCAAATGCTGCATTTCTATTATAAATATGTAACTGTTCTGTATGCTGAATACAATAAAATTGGGGCAAAAAACCAATGATAGAATGGCAATTATTGTATAAATAAACACAGCCAAATAGTTCTGCTAATTTTTTTAAAATGCTTGAAGCACTACAACAGGGTGCAGTTAAAGATTTTTTGAAAATTGAAGAACTTAGCATCGATAAAATAAGACTTATAAATAAAAATATTATATAACGAAACTGTACACCAAGTCACACAAGTACCGTTTATCGGGTATATCTATTTTTTGATAAACAACTATTGAACAAAAAGTAACATGCAGTTAATTTAAAAAGGCAAAACGGACTACTCAAGGATTGAAGATTTTGTTGTAAAAAAATTAAAACAACAAAAGTCTGCGGAGAGTGGTTAAAAATGAAAAAAAATGCTCTTGGGAGAGTACAAATGAAATTATTTACTAAACTTGCTTTAGTTTCTGCAGTGGCTATTAGTTCAAACGCAATGGCTATGCAAGCAATGGATGATGCTGCACTTAGCTCTACAACTGGTCAAGATGGTATTTCTATCGGGATTGGTATTTCTAAAGTGGATATTGAAAAAGTTCATATTTTTGATGGTGATGGTTTAGCAGCTGGTAGTTTAACTGCAGGTCAACCTGGTTTTGGCGGTACAGGTACAGTCGGTGCGATTACTTTGAATGATGTTGTTCTAACTGCTCCTCATACATCTGCTGGTGCTTTGGATACTACTCGTATGCTGGCTTCGGGTAATTTAGCTGATTTGGCTATTGATACAGATTCTGGCGCAGGTGGCAAACCATTCTTAAATGTGGCTGCTTCGGTTTCTGGTCTCGATATTTCGCTTGGTAAAATTGAAGTAAATGATGCTTCTGGAACTTCTGGTGCATATGTTGCAGGTACTGCTTCTGCAGAAATTCTAAGTGGTCTAAGTTTAAAAACGGGTAAAATGACAGCAAATGTACAATTGGGTAATACGCCACAAGGTGCAATGATTAAACTTTCAGGTGCTATGGTTGGTGGCTTAGAAATTAATCAGTTAGCAATTAAAGATGCTTCAACTGGTGGTGGCGGTTATATCGCTCTTGGTGGTATTAAACTAAGTGATAATGGTAATACTAACGGTGATTTATCACTAGATGCTGATATTGCTGTTAAACCTGAAGGTCTTGCTATTACAGCAATGAAAAATGCAACTGGTACAGATATCTATATTACTAAAGTTGTGCTAGGTGGTGGTACGATCGCTGCTGGTGGTACTGCATTTACTGGTACTGGTGTTGGTTCTAAATCTATTGGTGATGTTGCAATCTCTGGTATGAAAGTATTTAATGGCGCTGGTTTAGCTCCAGGTGCTGTGATCACGATTTCTGGTCACTAAGTTTAAATTAAAAAGAGCGCGTTTAAAACGCGCTTTTTTTTACAAAAAAATTGAGAAAGTAGACGAAATTAAAAAAAAATGCTGTATTTTTTAGTAAAAAAGGTTATCTTCTAAACACAGGGAAGTAGAGTGTTTACTCTAAAAATAAAATCAGCTCTTTAGGCAAAATATTGCCGATACTTGATAGTTAAAATTATGTTAGAAATTACTTTAGGTTCGGCATTAATTTATTATTTTGCCAGCCATGCCTTAGAAGTGAAGCCAAAGCCGAAAGATGCAGTTTATTACACAGAGCTTGCGGATTCCCGAGAAAAATCATTTTCACGAAATCACCGTGAAGTGGTTGCCATTAAACCTGCCTTAGAAAACCAATTCCGTGGCATTGTGCGACAAGCTTATGACTATAGCTGTGGATCTGCGGCACTAACAACTTTGTTAAATGGTTATGTGGGCACAAATCTCACAGAACAGCAAACAATGGAAGGTTTACTTCGTTTTGGTGAATACAATCGTATTATTGAGCGAAGAAGTTTCTCTCTACTGGATATGAAGCGTTTTGTTTCCGCAATAGGCTTTGAAAGTGGCGGATTTAAGGGGGAGTTTAAAGATCTAATTAATCAAAATCAGCCCGTTATTGTACCTATTTCATATGCAGGCTTTAAACATTTTGTCGTATTTAAAGCGTATAAAGATGGTCGTGTTTATGTTGCAGACCCAGCATTAGGCAATATTAGTTTTGACCAAGAGCGTTTCAAACAAATTTGGGAAAATAATACATTATTCATCGTAAATGTAGCTAAAGATCAACAAAAGGATATGTTGGCATTAAAAGATGCAGATATGCGTCATGTGGATGATGCGACGATTAATCGTTACGCTTTGGTCGATGTTCAGTATTCAACCCCTGATTTTGTCAATCAAATGGCAGATAAAGCATCAACAATGCGTAAGGTCATTGACCGAGACCCCAACTCTGCAACATACAATCAGCCAATTACAACATATATGCGACTCTATTATAAACGTAAATAATAGATGGATTAAAAAATTAAATAACTGAATTGGATTTTGGGTAGAAATAAAATGAATAATCAATGGATGAAAAGAACATTACTTGCGATCAGCATTCAATTTGCGATTGGTAGTCTTTATGCCGCTGAAACTGAGCCAACAGAAGCTGAAGCAATGCCAGATACTGCTGCTGATCAAGTTGCAACAGAAGTTAGTACAGAATCAGTCAAAGAGGCAAGCAAGTCTGTCCAAGAGCCAACGAGTACAGTAGAAGAAGTAAAAATAAATAAAGATGAAACTAAATCTTTAGCACCAAAACCAGGTTCTCAAGCTGCAAATGCATTACAAAAGAAAGAAGGCGATGCAACTCAAGAAACGAATTTACAAGAAGTTTTTACATCAAATGAGCGTCAATACTCTCTGATCAAAAAAAGCGAATTCTCAGCATTTTATGATTTAGATTATTCCTATTATCGTGATACCCAGATTAATGCTGGAATGAACGAGGGGCAACTTTACCAACTTCGTGTCGATGAAGATGCTAATCATACGATTACCAATACGTTTACTGGTCAATATGGTGTACTCGATAATTTAACTTTCACAGCATCGATTCCGCTTGTAGCAAAATCAGACAGTTTGAAAGATGCTACAGCAGCGGGCATCGGTGATGTTAACTTTGGTGCACGTTGGGAACCCTTTCCACTTAAAGCAGGACGTTTACCACTTATTTTATTTGGCAGCTTGTCAACTAAGACAGGTGATAGTCCATATGAAATTAACCCAAATACAGATTTATCTACAGGTAAGGGATATTATTCTGTTGGTGTAGGTGCAAGTACACGTAAGTATATTGATCCTGTTGTATTATTTGCTTCTGTATCTGGTAACTATGGTCTTAAAGAAACTGGACTTGACCAAGTGCGTGGTGGCGGTAATTCACAAGGTGAGGGTGGTGATCAAAAAAATCAACGTCAATTAGAAGAGTTTAATCCAGGCATTACGGGGGGGTTCTCTTTTGGTTTTGCTTACTCATTTAACTATGATGTATCAATGACGATGTCTTATCAGCAATCATTTAACATGAATACTTCTTTTAAATATAAGCATGTTGATGGTTTGGCTGACGAATATAAAGCCGCTGATCAGTCTAGTGGTATGTTCTCAATTGCTTTAGGCGTGCGTGTCAATCCTGAAACAATTGTAAATGGTACGTTAGGGATAGGGTTAACTGAAGATTCTCCAGATATTTCATTGGGCTTATCATTCCCACTCGATATCCTTGGTTTTGGTAAGAAGAAAGCTAAATAAGGGAGTGGAGTATGAAAAACATACGATTGCGCCCATTAGTTGCTGCAATTTTCTTAACTGGGTGTTCAACGCAAGTATTTGCACATTTAGGTTTAAACTTATCTGTTGATATTCGTTCTTTAGCTATGGGTAATGCGGTTACAGCAGATCCTCCAGGGATCAGTGCGATTCATTTTAACCCAGCAGGTCTGACTAAACTCAAAGGTTTACAAACAGATGTACAAGGGATTGTTGCAAACTTTGGCATACAAAAAGAGTTTTCAGCTCCAGTCGGTTATAACGTCTTTGGATATTCAGATGATCCTTTAATTTGTAATGATACCGCTGATAATCCATCTAATCTGTGTACAGATTATAAAGATTCAGTGACTGGTGATGTCGAGTATGCAAGCTTATACATTCCTTTTCTTAAAAAAGTTGTAGATTTAGGTCCTGGCTGGCCTGTATTAGCGCCAACGGGTGGTGTTTCTTATAACCCGCCAGGATCAAAATTGACTTATGCAACAGCTGCTTATGCACCAATGGTTGCAGGATTTGGTGCGGAAGATGGTAATCCTGGTAACTTTATGGGGCAACAGGTCGCTATTGAGCGTATTACCTACTTGTCTCCATCTATTGCCTATCAAGTCAGCGATGAGCTTTCTATCGGCGCGTCCGTCGGGATGTCATACAATGCGATGGCATTGAAAACAGATTTGAGATTTCCGAATGAAATGATAGGTGTTTTACGAATGATTGATGAGTCCGTATGTGGACCGTTTCGTAATAACTCGAATGCAATTACTGATTTGATTTTATTTGGTATTTGTAATGCAGATGAGGGGATGAATCCATTTGGTACATTCGGTAAAATGGATGTCACGTTGGAGCAAAGTTTAAGTCCAAGTTATAACTTAGGTCTAATGTGGGAACCTACAGAAGAATTTGGCTTTGGTATGGTTTATCAAAGTTCTGCCAAAATGCGCATGAAAGGTAAATACTTTATTGATAATGCTAATGCGCCTCGCGAATTAATTAAAGGTTTGAACTCATCTGCAACAGGGCAAATTTTAGCTGCAATTTTAGGCTTTCCAGGCTATATCCCGCCGACAGAATCAGGTTTGATTTCAATGGATTTAGAATATCCAGCCCATTTTCAAACAGGAATAAAATATAAAATTTTACCCGATCTACAAGTCAACTTTGACGTCGGTTGGACAGATTTTAAAGCATGGGAAAAATTCAAATTTGAGTTTGATCGTCAAATTTCAGCACTTAAAATTGCGAAATTATTGTCAAATAATGTAACCGATCAATCACTGGCTTTACCGATGGGTTTTAAATCACCATGGAGCTGGGGAATTGGTTTTGAATATTCAGCAAATGATCGTTTAAAACTACGTGCAGGCTATGAGCCACGTGCGAGTGCAATTCCTGATGATAAACGTAATACTTTAGTACCTATTAATAATGCACAATTGTTTGGTTTAGGTCTAGGTTATCGTTTTGATGAAGATACTGATATTGATTTATCTGCGGGTTATTTACGTAGTAAAGATAATATTCCTGCTAATACCAGTAGCTTATCTAACCAAACTGGTGTAGGGAATTTATTGCTTAATCCATATGCTGGATTAAATGTGAAAACTAAAACAGATGTGGTTATTTTAGGTATTAACTATAGAACGAGATGGTAATGCGTTTGAAAAAGAGCAGTATAAAAATTTTAAATCCAATATGGCTAGCCTTAGGTCTGAGTCTAGTCATAACAACACCTTGTGCGGCAAATTTTTATACAATCATTGGCCCAGATGGTCATCCAATGATTGTACAAAAGCCAGAAGAAAAAACCAAAAAAACAGAAATTAAGCCATTAAAAAATGTAGTTGATGTACAAGAAACTGAAAAAATTCAAAATGAGGTTGAGAAAAAAGTATCACCTGATATTACCCAGAAAATGATAAGTACTTTAGAAACTAAACCACGTGAAGCAAAAATTGAGCCTCGTGTAAAAGTAGAGGCTCAGGCTGTCGATAATTTTAAAAACAGTGATTTGGCTCAGAACAGCACACAAGCCCCTAAAGTTGAAAAAAAGGGAATAAAAAGTTTAGAGGCAAAGAGTTCAACGATACCGTCATCACTTGATTCAAAAGTAGTTCAAGCTCAGCAATTAAAACCAGCCATAGCCGTCATTAAAACGACTGAAAAGCCAAGTCAAAATACTATAAATATTCCTTTATCTGCACAAAATGCAACTGCTCTGAAAGAAGATGATTTACTAAAGGATTTTGACAACAAAAATTTTGCTGTAATTGATGGTGAAAAATATGTCAATAATGAGTATTTGGAAGATCAGGAATTTAATCTTGAAGGTAAGAAACGTTTTTATATGACGCCTGAATTTGGCGCAGTACATGGGCGTTATGAAACAATTGAACGTAAGAAAGGATTAAGCGCAAGTTTATTGAATCGTATACGCGGTAATGGTGATGATGTAGAGAAAAAAGCAATAGTGTTAGCACCGACTTATTCTCGTTTAGCACAAAAAGATGTCGTTCAAAATCTAGAGCAAAGTTGTTTTGTTGGTAAAAAGGTTTTAAAAGCCAAAGATTTATCAATGAAAAATCAGGAAGTTGGCGTTTGGCCAGTTGCTCCAATTAAAGAAAAATTTGCTTATGAAGTCATCAAGTTAGATAGCCAAGTGCAGAATGTTTTATTTACATCTTATGCATCATCATCTAGTGCTCCTACATATTATTGGCCGTTGGTTGTTTTTCTAGATCATAAAGGTTGTGTATTAGAAGGTGTAAGTGGTTTTAAAAATGAAGATATGCAAGCCAATAATATAGAGTTTGCTGCTATGGAAGGTGTTTTGAGAAAACCTGATAATGCGGCTTATATGTTTTTAACCCCTTTATCCTCAGCAGTTGATGTTGAAAATAAACAATTAACAAATCATGGACAAATTAAGCTGAGTGTTATTCAGTAAGGAAGAAAAGATGAAAAATAGATTTTTAGCCCCTTTTGTTTTAACAGGCTTAACTTTGGCTCTTATTGGTTGTGGTGCTGAAAGTACAACGGTAAATGAGAATCCTTATAAAGGTGTGACAACATATACAAATGGATGTGATGCAGATTCCACTGAGAAATGTTTAGGTTTTTATGTGGATTATCCAATAGAAGGTTTAAACTTTGATTGTAGTGGTGATAAAAATAATCATTATTCGACAAAAATTGAAGGTGGTTTAGCAACAGGCGGCTGTTTAATTGGTGATAAAGCTTCATTTTTTATTCAAGGTGTAGAGTCAGCACGTAAAATAACGCTAGGTAATGTTGACCTTGCTAAAATTAGACCTTTAAAAATAAAAGGGCAACCTGCTGCAATTGGTTTAATTGATATTGCCACGGCAATGACGGGTAAAGCACCATTAAGTATGACGATGAGTGATGACACTTTTAAAGTCACGGTTGGATTAGTTCGTGTTTTACAAGCTGTTGCATTGAAACAAGAAGTTAACGAACTTGGTGATGTTCAACCTGTGGAGTTGACTGAAGACTTTAAAAATAAGTTGAAAACTCTGACTGCTGATGTTGGCCCAGAAGATTTTATAAATGGTAGCTATGTTGAAAAGTTAAAGCCATGGTTAGATGTTACTGTCGTTGATGAAGATACAGCAAAAGAAACGGCACAACGTTTAATTCAACAATCTTTAGTGAATGTTTATTCAACTAACTTCCTTATTTTTAGCGCAACAAATGTTGATATTCAAGGTTTTACCGGTAAGAGTGAGTTGGGCACAAAGAATGAATCTATTGCAAATATGTATTTGGTGACAGATCGCCAAGGCTACACCACAGGTTATGCAATGCAATGGGTTGGCATACCGCAGAAAGTGGAAGGAAGTACCATTGCGGATTCACTGTTAAAATTCTTATTGTTAAATCAAGTGCAACCGCAAAAATTAAATGTGACTGCTCAACAAGGTTGGATTAGCCCGCTCACACGTAAAGTGAGTAGCCCATTAGTTTTTAAATCTAATGATAATGCAACGGACAATCTTGAAATTTATCAGGGTGATTTGGTTAATAATACCAATATTGCCGGCACAGAATATATGTACAAACGTGCAACAGGTTCTGATACTGCGCCAACAGATCCTACGGTTTATGGTAAATGGCGTCAGACGCTTAATAACGATAAACTTTCAGGGAGTATTGATGTTTATAAAACTAATCCTGCGAACTATTTAGATAAAAAAGTATTTTTAACACCAAAGACTGTAAAAACAGGTGAAAAATATTATTTCCCACTATATGCGAATTTAACATTTACATTTGATAATCCAGAAGTGATTCCTAATAAGCAAACGCTTGGCATTGTGATTGATGAAAATGGTGATATTCGTACCAATATGACGTCTGCAACAGATTTATCTGGATCACGTTGTGATAGCGAGAATTTTCAGAAAACGACTTACCGTTATAACAACTCCGATGTACAACAATATCGTGTTGGTACGACTGGAACAGCGTATATTAATGGTAATGTTGAAAAATCAATCACGATGCGTATGATTTTAGCGAACCCTATATTTGGATCGTTAGATGGTGTCTTACTCGGATTAAATGAAACTTTAGTCATTGCGCCAACAGATGGTTCGAGTGTTTCGTCTAGCAATTCCGTTGCCTCTGGTGGTATTCGCTTAAATCTTCAAAGATTAATTAACGAGCAAAATACCAGTAGTGGTGTCAATATTACCAGTTGGAAAGGAAATGAAACAATTCCAGCAACATGGGTGAATTTACAAGCGGTTTACCAAACTGTTTTTAATAGTGTAGAAGCAAATAAAGCTAAATTGACTGAAGAGCAAAAAACACTAGCTAAACGTGTTTCTGGTACTATTTCAGTCAGTTTGCCAAGTTGCTATACAGTAAAAACAAAGTAAAAAGTTATTTCCATCAAAAAAGCCTAATCATTATGATTGGGCTTTTTTAATATCGCCATTTTAAAATTAAGTCATATGGATTGAATGCTTAACCGGTTTGATCTAAACGTGTGCCTAATGTTTCCAAATGCATTGGAAATATATTGTTTTTACGGTCTTCAAAATAATGTCTTAACGTTCGCTCAACACTTGGGAAAGCTAAATCATCCCAAGGGATTTCATGTTCTTCAAATAAACGACTTTCAATGGTTTCTTCACCTGCGCCGAAAATCCCATCTTTAATTTCTGTTTTGAATAAAACGTAAATTTGACCAATACGAGGAATATTGTACATACAATAAAGCTGTTCAATTTCAACTTCAACTTCAGCTTCTTCCCGCGTTTCTCTGGCAGCACCTTGTTCCATTGTTTCAAACAATTCCATATAACCAGCAGGAAGTGTCCACAAACCATAACGAGGTTCAATAGCACGTCGGCACAGCAAGACTTTATTTTCCCAAATTGCCAATGAACCACAAATTACTTTTGGATTAACATAATGTATGGTTCTGCATTCAGTACACACGTTACGGATTTTTTGATCACCCAAAGGAATTTTTTCTATTGTTGTATGACCACAGGCAGTACAAAAACTCATAAGCTTCATTGAAATTGTGAGATAACTCAGCATAACTGAAAAATTCCACTTTCGCATCATTTATAGCTTTCAGCACAAAATTTCATATATGATGGGTTGAGAACAAAAATATTGAGCGTGTTTAATGATAGATGATGAATTAACCCAAGTGTTGCAACATCGGTTACGTTTTTCAAAAAGAACGAACCCTGCCAATGCCGCAGTGTTAATTGCCATCACACAGGAAGCAGACCCTAAAATATTACTCACACGCCGTTCGGTCTATTTAAATAATCATGCAGGAGAAGTTTCTTTTCCCGGTGGAAAGCGTGATCCAAATGATACCAGTAACATTGTCGTGGCATTAAGAGAAGCTTGGGAAGAAACGGCGCTGAATCCTTTTGATGTCAAGTTGATTGGTGATTTACCCATGGAACGGGCTAAAAGCGGAATGACAGTGAAACCTATTGTCGGACTGATCCAACCTGATATACAGCTTATTGCCCAACCATCTGAAATTGATCGTATATTTTATGCACCTATTCAAAAAATGATGGAATCACAACCTATTCCATATGAAGTACGTTTAGCGCATCAATCGGTTTATTTTCCAAGTTTAAGAATTGAAAATGAGGTAATTTGGGGGTTGACGGCACGTATTCTCATTTCACTGTTTAAATATGGTTTGGATTATCAAAAAAGTTGGCCATTTTTGCTGAATTCTCCTACATTTAAATCACAAATTTTTAATAAAAAATATTAAGGATTGGCTGATACTTCATCAATACAGCAGTCTTAAATATAGACAAATGATCAACGAACCCAATTCAAGGACGATTGAATATGATGTACAAATTTAAAGGTTATGCCCCTAAAGCATTATTAGAGCCATTTGATGGATGGATTGCGGATAATGCAACAGTCATTGGGCAAGTTGAGCTTGGGCAGCAAGTCAGTGTATGGTTTGGTGCGGTCATTCGTGCAGATAATAGTAAAATTCGAATTGGTCATTTTAGTAATGTGCAAGAAAATGCGGTTTTGCATACCGATGCCGGAGTTGAGCTTACAGTGGGGGATTATGTCACGATTGGACATCAGGCCATGTTACATGGTTGTACGATTGGAGATAACAGTTTAATTGGTATTAATGCTGTAGTTTTAAATAATGCGGTAATTGGAAAAAATTGCATCATTGGTGCAAATAGTTTAATTCCAGAAGGTAAAGTGATCCCAGATAATTCTTTGGTTGTTGGTTCACCAGGGAAAGTGATTCGTACACTGGATGAAAATACAGAAAATATATTGAAAATAAGTGCATTACATTACGCTTCACATTTTAAAAATTTTATTCATTTAGAAGTATTTGAGTTCTAAAAATAGTTCTTAAAAGATTCTTAAATCATCAAAGCTTTACTTAAAACCAAGAATTGATTCTTGGTTTTATTTTGAGTTCTTCTGAATGATTTTATTTAAAGCGTTTGGCTGATCTCTAAGTCCTCGCACTCTTGAAATGAGTGGAGTATCATAGTCAGCATTTTTAATACAGTTAAGGTTGTGCATGAAATTGCTGGCATTGGAAACTGCCAATGAGCAGTGTTCCGTTTCAATTGTTGATGAAACAAAAACGCTATATTTTCAACTTGATGAACGAGCAAAGGCACAGACTCAAACCATTTTACCAATGATTGAGCAAGGCTTCGAACAAACGCAAATTAAAAATGAACAATTGACTGCAATTGCATTTAGTCGTGGACCTGGTTCTTTTAGTGGTGTGCGGATTAATGCAGCTGTTACCCAAGCATTGTCATGGGTTCATGATATTCCTGTGATTCCTATTTCAACTTTACAAGCATTAGCTCAGGCTGCATTTAGATTGCAGCAATTGACTACTGTCACTGCTGTTTTAGATGCACGTATGCAAGAAGTTTATATTGCAAGTTTTAAACTTGACCAAAATAACATCATGCAAGCTGTGGATGAAGAAAAACTACTCAATTATCAGCATGCGACTGAATACCAAAAATTTACTTTAATTGGTTCTGGTTCAGCTTTGGTTAAGGCAGATGCTGTAGATTTCAAGCACATTTCTGCAACAGCCGACGATATTGCAACGATTGCTCGTCAAAAAGCGATTGAAAAACAATGGCTAAGTGCAGAACAAGCATTGCCTGTATATTTGCGTGAAAATGCATGGAAAAAAATTCCAGAACAAGGCAAACCATAACTGTTTGTAGATTTTAATTTTTAGGATTAAGCATGGATCTTTTACTGCTATTAAAAGCAGCCATCATGGGTATTGTGGAAGGTATTACAGAATTTTTACCGATCTCCAGTACAGGGCACTTAATTCTTGCTGCTGAATTAATGAATTTCTGGACCAAAGAGAAAAGTGATTTATTTGTTGTCGCGATTCAAATGGGGGCAATTTTTGCCGTCATTTATGAATATTGGACAAAACTCTGGGGTGCTGCATCAGGTCTGATTTCAGGTGAGCCGAAGGGTCGTCATTTGGGAATCAGCTTAATTATTGCATCTATTCCGATTATGCTTATTGGTCTAACCTTTGGCGAAACCGTAAAAACATTATTATTTAATGACATATCTGTTGCAATTGGTTTGATCGTGGGTGGTCTTATTATTTGGTGGGTAGAGAAACATCCACCTAAAGTGAATGCTGTAGAAGTTGAAAATATTTCGTTAAAAGAAGCTGTTTATATTGGTTTAATTCAAGTATTGGCTTTAATTCCCGGAACTTCGCGTTCAGGTGCAACCATTATTGGTGGCATGATGTTAGGTGTATCCCGTAAAGCAGCGACTGAATTTTCCTTCTTTTTGGGGATTCCGGTTATTGTGGGCGCAGGTCTTTTAGACTTATTTAAAAATTACCATATTTATCAAACGACACAAGATTGGACAGTATTCTTTGTTGGGTTAATTGTTTCATTCGTTTCAGCATTGATTTTGATTCGTGTATTAGTTGCCTATGTTTCTAAACGTGATTTTATGGTCTTTGCTTGGTATCGTATTGTTTCAGGTTTATTGATTTTACTATTTGCATTAACAGGTTGGAAATTATGGTAAGCGAAATTCGCTTATTTACTGAATCTACATTTTTAGAGGAAGCACGGAATTATCAAACTGTGCTTTCTTTGCGTGGTGTGGCTGTAAACATTGAAATAATTGAAAAACTCAATGCACGATTTTTAAGATTCAATCCTGAGATTGCATTGTGCGTAGATGATCAAGGCTTACATTTATCTGCCAATGGTATGAAAATGCAGCCTGATTGGAAAGCTGAGATTCCACGTTTAAAGCGTGCCAGTATCAAATCTGAAATGATCGCACGTGCTTGTAACTTAGCTGAAAAACCGAGTTTGATTGATGCGACAGCAGGACTGGGGCATGATACGTTACTGATGGCACATCTTGGTGCACATGTGAGTTTAATTGAGCGACATCCTATACTTTTCACATTATTAGAAGACTCGAAGAATCAAGCAAGCAATGATCCATTTCTCAATAATATCGTGAGCCGTATTGATTTAATTTTTGCCGATTCAGAACAATATTTAAGCCAATGTGTGGCTGAAAATCACACTGTAGATGTGGTGTATTTAGACCCAATGTTTCCACAACGAGATCAAAATCAAAACACTATAAAAAAACAAGCGCAAGTAAAAAAGCAAATGCAATTGTTACATATGCTTTTACCCGAAGATGGTGAAATGGATTTAGGAGATTATCTTTTAGTCTTAGCTCAACAAATAGCCAAGCGAGTTGTGGTAAAACGTCCTAGATTGGCTGTGTTTTTAAATGAACAAGAGCCGAATCATCAATGGCAAGGTGACGCTTGTCGCTTCGATGCCTATTTTAGCACCAAGATTATTGAGTAATTTGGTAACTGTATCAATAATAGTCGAATTATTGATATATAGTTAAATCAAGCATTGATAAAATTTTAGCCGAGCATAAACTAGATATGCTGATTTAAGCCACCGCCTTAACAGAATCTTTATGATAGATCTTAAACCTTCAATTAACTTCTGGCATGATTTAAAAAGTAACCAACGTGCAGGAATTTGGTTATTTTTAGGATCTAGAAAGTCTTTACAAATTGTTAGACCAGCAATTCTTCAGCTGATTTTTTGGGGGCTGTTGGGTGGCTGTGCCAATACTTTATTCAGTTGGCTTGTTGCAGGTGATGGTGGGGTTTTTAATCGACAAGGTCTAGTCAGTTATGCCTTGTGGCCATTTATTGCACTCATTGTCGGTATTTTTCTTTCACAACGTACCAATAATCCACGTTTGATGATGGTGCCAGCATTATTATGGTTAGTACTTGATACCCATATCATGCTGTTCCAGTGCTTATTACAATATTTGGGTAATCAAGATCTTTTACCCAATATCTTCTACGATTTTATTCCAATCTTATTTGTCACACTGTTTATTTGGCAAAGCTTAGCTGTAGTTTGGGTCATTTCACGTGAATTACAATGGCCTTGGTGGGAACGTGCTTTGATCATGTTTACCACGATTGCGACATTATTCACGTGGCAAGTATCCATTAAAGAACAACCGATTTGGAAGGTTGAAGAAGTACCAGCAAGCTTAAGCGAAACTGCATTTTATAGCCAAAGCCATTTACTCAATAAAGCTTTAGAACAAATTCAATTTGGTGAATTTGCACAAACCCATTGGTACTTTCTAGGTGTCGCAGGGGCAAGTTATCAAGATGTTTTTAAGTTTGAAATAGATCGGATTAAAGAACAATTTGATACTCGTTTTGGAACATTTGGACGTTCCATTGAATTAGTGAATAATCCGAGTAGTATCAATGAAATCCCGATCGCGTCTAAGACCAGTGTTGATCTTGCTTTACGCAAAATTGGTCAGCAGATGAACCGTGAAAGTGACGTGCTGTTTTTATATATGACGTCACATGGTTTACCGAATCGTTTTGAAATGGAAAATGAACCGATTGATTTGGATGATGTCAATCCAAAATGGTTGCGAGATACGCTTGATAAATCTGGAATTCGTTGGAAAGTCATTGTCATTTCTGCTTGTTATTCAGGTAGTTTTGTTTCTGCATTACAGTCTCCAGATACTTTAATTATCACTGCTTCGGCAGCAGATCGTGCGTCATTTGGCTGTTCAAATGAAGCAGATTACACCTATTTTGGACGTGCATTCTTTGATCAAGCTATGCGTGAGCAACATTCACTTAAAGGCGCATTTCAACAAGCGTCTGAAACTGTTGCAAAATGGGAAAGCGCACAAGGTTTTGATCCATCTGAACCACAATGGGTAATTGGCAAAAATATGGAATTGATGTTGCCTCAATTGGAACAGCATTTATTTCCACAGCAGAGTATTGTTGCAACTGGACAATCTCAAAATACTAAATTGGATACACAGCTAGTCTTAACTGGAAAGCCACAGTGAGCTGTGGATTGAAAGCATCGAAACAAAAGGAAATATTGGTATGCAACAACTCAGTAACACGATTTGTTTTGATGGTGAACAAAGAATTTATCAAATTCAGTCACATTATTTAAAAACGCCTACTAAGTTTGCTGCTTTTATTCCCCCTCAAGCATTGAAAGGGCAGAATTGTCCAGCGCTGTTCTATTTAGCAGGTCTTACTTGTACCGAAGAAACATTTATTATTAAAGCGCATGCGCAACGTCTCGCTGCTCAATTGGGTTTGATTCTTATCGCACCCGATACTTCACCACGTGGAGAGAATGTCGCACAAGGCGATTCGTGGGATTTAGGACAAGGTGCTGGCTTTTATTTAAATGCTACACAAATGCCGTGGGCTGAACACTTTCAAATGGAAAGTTTTTTAATTGATGAGCTTTATCCATTGGTGGTTGAAAACTTACCCATCCAAGTTCATTCCGTTGGAATAATGGGCCATAGTATGGGCGGTCATGGTGCTTTAACTTTGGCTTGGAAGTATCCAGAAAAATTCAAATCTGTTTCTGCATTTGCACCAATTTGCGCTCCAAGTGAATGTCCGTGGGGCGAAAAAGCATTTTCGAATTATTTGGGAAATGATCAGAAGGAATGGGCGAAACATGATGCAACTCAATTGGTTTTAGCAAAAGGTGCTTTATTTAATGAAGTATTGATTGATCAAGGAAATAAAGATCAATTTTATAGCCAATTGAATCCTGAGAAATATCAACATGCATGTCATAGCGTTGGGCAAAAAATCACTTTAAGATTTCATGAAGGTTATGATCATGGCTATTACTTCATCCAAAGTTTTATGGATGATCATTTACAATTTCATGTTTTGCAATTACAAAAATAATGCTGTTTAAAATATTTGTAAGTATCGTCATTTAAGCAATATTATTAAAAAGTAATGTTGTTTAAATGATCAAAATTTCAGTTTGAAATATTGATCATTTTTATTTTCCGCTGTTCATATGTCGCTGTATTGAGTGGTTAGACCACAAAACCTAAGTGTTTGTATGTAAATAGAACAACGCTATCTTTTCTATAAAAAGCAGAATAATATTAATACAAATGGCAGATTTAAATCATCGCCAATTATATTGTTTACCTTTTTAAATTTTTGATGAGCACGGCACGATAAAATAGAGAAAATAATGCAACAACAACTACCTACATCAATTGTACTAGAAAAAGTTGAGATGGAAGCTCAACCTATTCCACCCAAAATGCAAATTGATGATTTGCCTGATTATTTGGGAAAAGTATTCCACTTTAAGTTTCATGGTCAAGCCATGGAGTATTTTGGTATTTGGATAGTTAATATCGTATTGACCATTGCGACACTGAGCCTATATGCACCGTGGGCTAAAGTTCGTCGTTTACGCTATTTCTATAATAATACTGAATTTTTTGATCGTTTCTTTGATTTTACAGGTTTGCCTACTCGAATTTTAATGGGGAGATTAATTGCACTCAGTATTTGGGGCTTTTTTGCAGTTGCTGGTTATTTGGAAATGAGCGTTGCTGCATTTGGTGGTGTCGTTATCTATTTGGCATTACCATGGTTATTACGTGCAACGCTCCGTTTTAGGTCTAGAAACAGCAAATTTGGCAATAGCCGATTCTATTTTGATGGGAAAACATCAGAAGCATATAAATTATTTTTTCTTGGGTTAGTAATCACTTTTTTCTCATGGGGAATATTTTTTCCAGTCGTGATCTGGTTCTATAAACGCTATGTGATTGACCATTTATATGTAGGGCAATTGAAGTTTAAGTTAAATAATTCATGGACGGATTATATGACGGCTACTTTGATGCCTATCGTGATTTATATCGCAATTATATTCGTTTGTAGTATGTTCTTGGTTATTGGCATTGCGTCACAAACCCGCATGTTACTCACTTCTTCAGGTTATTTATTTGGTGCTGCATTATTATTTGGAATTGTGTTCATTATACCTCTAATTCACGCACGTATTTTTATCACCACGTGGAATAGTACGACACTCGGTTATAGCCAATTTAAAACAGATTGTGACCAATGGCGTTATGCATGGATCGTCGCAAGTAATTGGTTTGTTAAAATTCTTTCCGTTGGATTGATGACGGCATGGGCTGAAATCCGTTTGTATCGTTATCAGGTCGAGTCTTTAAGTATAAGGTTACTCGATGATCCAAATAAAATGCGTAATATACGACAGTCTGATCCAAATGCGATTGCTGAAGAAATCAGTGATATTTTTGATCTTGATATTTCATTATAAAAAAGGGAGTTAGACCTCGTATGCAATCTGTTCCCGTAATTTTTTATGATGGATTAATTTCAAAGCCGCACCAAGCGGAAATGTCGCCTATCGATCCGCATTCGGTTCTGATCCAATTTCATGATTCAGCGTTAAGAAAATACAGTTTCCATACAGATCAAATGACTTTGATTGGTGCATTAGGTAAAAGAAATCCCGTAATTGAGTTGGATAATGATGCTCGCATTGAGTTTTTAACTGAGGAAGTACCAGATTGGTTAAATTTAGAATCAAAATCACTGAGTAAAAAAATTTGGATTCTAGAAAAATCACCGAGTTTAATTATTTTTAGCGTTATTTTTGTGGTTGCTTTGGCATTTTCAATTGTGAAATGGGGCGTTCCCTATGCTGCCAAAATTGTGGCAATGCAATTGCCCAGCGATACTTTGTATAAAATAGGTGATCAAGCCGAAACCTATGTACTTGAACAATGGACAAAACCAAGTCACTTGCCGAAAGGGCAACAAGAACAAATTAGAGCACAATATTTAGAAAAAATTGCAGATGGTCGTCCTGCAAAATTAATTTTTCGTGAAGGTGGAGAGCTCAGTGCTAATGCTGTCGCATTGCCCAATAATACGATTATTGTGACAGATGAGTTGATCGAACTTGCACATAGTGATCAAGAAATTTTAGGTGTACTTGCACATGAGCAAGGACATTTAGTTCAAAGACATAGCTTACAACAAGGTTTGTCTAGTTTGGGGTTGAGTGTGCTTTATATTGCGATCACTGGAGATAGTACCGACTTAATGACCACATTGCCTTTGGCTGTTGTTGGGGCAGGTTATTCACGTAAATTTGAAAAAGAAGCAGATTTATATGCTTTAAATTTGATGGATCGTAAAGGTATAGAAGTTGCTCATTTTGCCAATTTTTTGCAACGCTTAAATGATGATGCACAAGCGCATGAAAACCAAGATAAGGCTGAATCGAAACCTGCTTCAGAATCAACGGGAACTAAGCAAGTGCCTAAAAAGGATCGAAATGACAAGCATGTGGCTTTAGATATATTGGATGCTTTGGCGTCACATCCTGCAACGGAGGAACGCATTCAGATGGTGCGTGATTTTGAGCAAAAGCAAAAACAGCCTAAGCATTAAATTTCACGTTGTGATATTTAAAAATTAAATCAGGCTGAGTTTAATGGGCGCTATTATTGAGAATATCTGTTCATGAGTATCGGCTCACGAATATTGGTTGAATAGTACGATCAAGCCTGATGAGTCCATGCTACTTGGTATTCTTGTTGCGCCATTCGATTGATATGTTCAATCACCACTTGCTCTAATGAGGTGTAATCACTGCGCTGAGTGTCTATTTCAATATTTAGTTTATGAATGAATGGCGTTAGAGTCACCGTTGCATCGGTCATAAAAATACTCGATTTATTCTCTGTTTCTTCAACCTCAAATTTATGTTGCCAATGATTGACTAATCGCTTAGTAATACGTTTTGATTCATCGGTTAAAATGAAGGTTGAACTTTTCATCTGTTATTTTTCCATATTGGTATTGATTAGAATTTTTGCATAAATCATTCGAAGCAGTTTATTTTACACTGCTTCAATTCCAGTCTGTTTCAATGTTATTATGCTTAAAATTTTATAAATTTATGCAAAGTTTTGTTGAACAAATTGATGATTTTGTATATTAGATGTGATCTATACATTCAATGATGGTTTCGCAATATTGAATAGACTTATTTTGTTATTGTTGAAAATTTCTTTATTTTATAGCTAGAAGAAGTGTGAGAGGAATATACAAAAGAAATAAAAAAGTCTAAGCAAAGAAGTCCATTTTTGAGTAATCCAAACTGACAAAGATGAATTAACATCATCGAAAAATGTATTCCGATTGAAAAGTCGAAAGCGTTCAGGTCTGCTATAATTATCTTATTCAAAATCAAAGTCAGGTTCTGTCATGTCCAAGCCTTTTTTAATTGCACCTTCAATTTTATCTGCCGATTTCGCCCGTTTAGGTGAAGAGGTTGAAAATGTACTTGCAGCAGGTGCAGACGTTGTTCATTTTGACGTGATGGATAACCACTATGTTCCAAACTTAACTTTTGGTGCAGGTATTTGTAAGGCTTTGAAAAAATATGGCATTAAAGCACCTATCGATGTGCATTTAATGGTTTCTCCTGTAGACCGCATGATTGGTGATTTTCTTGAAGCGGGTGCAGACATTATTACGTTCCACCCAGAAGCGACGCATCATATAGACCGTTCTTTGCAGTTAATTAAAGATGGCGGCGCTAAAGCTGGTTTAGTATTTAACCCTGCAACACCATTACATTATTTGGATTATGTAATAGATAAAGTCGATCAGATTCTATTGATGAGTGTCAATCCTGGTTTTGGTGGTCAGAAATTTATTCCAGGAACTTTGGATAAATTACGTCAGGCACGCCAGATTATTGATGCCTCAGGTCGTGATATCCGTTTAGAAGTGGATGGTGGTGTAACACCTACAAATATTCGTGCGATTGCAGAGGCGGGTGCAGATATGTTTGTAGCAGGTTCAGCAATTTTTGGAAAGCCTGATTATAAAGCTGTGATTGATGAAATGCGTGCTGAGCTTGCTCGAGCAGGGAATGTTTCTGTTTAAATTTTCGCAGTATTACCCTATGTGGTTTGTGGATAACTTTGTGTGTAACTCTATGGATAACCATGTGAGTAACCACATGGATAAGTTGAGTATAGTTTAAACAATGCATTATCAATCGTTTAGAGTATAATCGAATTGTGTCGAAAAAGAGCTCAAATGAGCTCTTTTTTTTATGGAAATCAGTTTCTAAGGTACTGTTTAATTATTCATCTGTGGTTAAAAAACGATGAGTTGGTTTATTCATCACTGGGCTATTTTTATGATTGTTTAGATTCTCTCTATTTTCCGCCTGAGCAAAATTGAAGTATTGATCAATGGAAGCATAAAAGAATAATAAGGATGAATAAGACTAAGTATAATTTATACATTTTTAAAATGAATAAATTACAGCTTGATATTTGCCAAGCTGAAAATTACAGGCTATGCTTTAAATATTCATTGGATATAAGACCCAAAGTTTTATGCTTTTCACTCAGCTCTGCAAACAGATGTGGTTTGTTTGTCTTATGGTATTTGCCATAGGGTGGAGCAGTGTGTCTGTCGCATCGGTGAAAATCATGCATCTGGATATGCAACATGAACAAATGCAGCTAAAGATGCAGGGCAATCAACCTTTATCGGATGGTTCATTCAATGATCATGAGATGGCGAAGATGAGCGCAGAACAAATGCGTAGTCATTGTCAGCAAATGATGCAGTTAAATTCAGAGCAAAAAGCACCTCATGGGTCATCTCAAAACGATATATCACAAAAAGTATCAAGCTCCGCTATAGACCAGAGCCAGTACAGCAGTTGTATGACAACGTCAGATACTGGTCAGATGCAGCATAAAAACTGTCCTGATTGTAGTTTAATGGCGTGTCAGGCAATGATCGTATGGTTGAATGTTGAATCATTACAATGGTCAAATCCATCTGCGGATCGTCAAAATTCTCCATTTATTAGTACATATCAGGCTCAGCATCTTTCTGGGCACTGGCAGGAAATCCTTCGTCCTCCTAAAGCTTAATCCTTATTTTCAAACATTATTTTATACACAATTGTTTAAAATCTTAGGATTAAGTTATGTCTATACAATTCCAGCCGAATCGTTTGGTGCAAAGCCTGCTTGCAGGACTGTGTTTGGTTACATCTTCATGGGGCTTCGCCGCAGTTAAAGAATATCAATTGGTGATTGATGAAAGTACCATCAACGTCACAGGAAAACCTGTCAAACGTATCACGGTAAATGGTCAGTTTCCTGCGCCTTTACTTGAGTTTGAAGAAGGTGATGATGCGATTATTAAAGTTAAAAATAATCTGAAAAATAAAGACTCATCTATTCACTGGCATGGTTTGTTGTTGCCCGGAATTATGGATGGCGTACCTGGTTTTAATGGCTTTAACGGCATTAGCCCGAATGAAGAATTTGTCTATAAATTTAAAGTTCGTCAGAGCGGAACATATTGGTATCACGCGCATTCCAAAGGTCAGGAACAGGATGGTTTATACGGTTCATTGGTGATTTATCCTAAAAATAAAAAGCCTTTGGCAGCGCATGAACAAGCAGAGCGTGATTATGTCGTGATGCTTTCCGATTTTCATGAAAAAACCAGTGATCAGATTCAGCAAGATCTGAAAATTTCCGCTGAATACTATCAGGATCAGCGTGAAACGCTAAGTGATGTCTGGAAACAAGTGAAACGTGATGGTGTGAAAGCCACATGGTCTGACCGCAAAATGTGGAATCAGATGCGTATGCTCAAAACAGATATGTCTGATGTAACGGGTTATACCTTCCTGATGAATGGTAAAACACCGACACAGAACTGGACAGGTATGTTTAAGCCGAATGAAAAAGTCCGTCTGCGTTTTGTGAATGCCTCTGCTATGTCGTTTTTTGATATACGCATTCCCAATTTAAAAATGACGGTGGTCAGTGCCGATGGTCAGCCTGTCAAACCAGTAGCTGTGGACGAATTTCGTATTGGTACTGCTGAAACGTATGATGTGATTGTTGAGCCGAAAATAGGACATTATCAGATTGAAGCAGAGTCAATTGACCGTTCAGGCTATGCCATCGGGATGTTACATAATGAATTGACAGCTATGGGGCATGGTATTCACATGCCTGCGCCTCGTCCTCGTTCATTGCTAACAATGGAAGACATGGGGCATGGTACAGACCATTCAGCTATGGATCATTCCAAAATGGATGCTGATGCGATGCAGGGTATGGATCATTCAAAAATGAACCACAATGCAATGTCTGCTATGAACCATAGTGAGATGGATCATTCACAACATCAGATGCCAGCTTTATCTACTACACAAAAAAATGATCAAGTGGTGTATGGATGGGCAAATGCATCGACACCAAAAGGCGATAAAGCACTGCAATACAGCGACTTAAAGTCATTAACACCACAAGCAGATACTCGTGAAGCAACAAGTGAACTGGTGATTCGTTTAGGTGGAACAATGGAACGCTATATGTGGACAATCAATGGTAAAAAATTCAGTGATGCTGAACCGTTGAAAGTGAAATTTGGTGAACGGATTCGGGTGAAATTCATCAATGACAGCATGATGGCGCACCCGATGCATTTGCACGGCATGTTTATGCAGCTTGAAAATGGTCAACCACCTGTTGATATGCCAAATAAGCATACTGTGATTGTGCCACCGGGCAAAACAGTGACGACACTTTTGACTGCTGATGAATTGGGCGAATGGGCAATTCATTGTCACCTGCTTTACCACATGAGCGCAGGAATGATGAATAAATTGATTGTTGCCAATGTTACAGATGGCAAAGTTTCTACTTCACCGATTCAGGCTGAAAGTAACGCATCAAACAGTAGTCCATTACAAAACAATCCCTCAGAAAGCAAAGCGGATACGAAAGGAGATGCTCATGCCCACCATTAATCTTTTTTCTAAAGCAATGCTAATGGGTTCTTTACTTATATTCAGTTCATTGACGATGGCAGAACCGAAGCATGATATGACGGTGCATCAACATGCTGAGCATCATCAGATGAATTCAAGCCATGACGTGCAGAATTGCAGTGACCAGGCAAGCCATTCCGCTGCGCAACATGTGAAAGGTAACCATGCTGGACATTGTCAAAATACCCATCAAACAGCTCAAAGTCAGGCTGGTAAAACCAAAACTTCGGACAAGAAAACGACTGATCAAAAAGCCAATGAGGAGAAAGGAGATGCTCATGCGCACCATTAATCTTTTTTCTAAAGCAGTTTTTTCTCAAACAGTTTTAGCAAGTTCGTTGTTGATGATGAGTACTTGGGCAGTCGCGCATGAAGGGCATCACACGATGCCTGACTCTAGCCAAATGCCAATGCAGATGGATGTTCAGCCAACAATGGCAATTGCAACAGATACAACAACGAATCGATCTCAGCCTACTATGGATCATTCACAGCATAAGATGGTTCAATCTGTTCCAATGGTCAAATTGGCTCAAGCAGCTGCTATTTCTAATAGTGTTGCAAATACAGATTCAAATATAAATCATGGACATGGTACGCATGATCATCGTAAAGAACATGGTGCGCAAATTTATGCCGTTACGACCATCGATAATAAATGGTTGGTGGATGAAAGTGGTAAGGGCGCATTAAAATCTGAGCTTGAAACCCGAATGGGTACAGATGAAAATAAAGTTTTCATTAAAGCGCATATTGCGAAACATGAATCTCACGATGCTGAATACGATGCCAAAGTATTGTACAGCCGAATGATTTCAGATTTTTGGGATGCTCAAGTCGGTGTACGTTATCGTGCTGAAAAAGTGGAACGTGAGCACCATCAGACCGATACAGAAGAAAAGTTCGATGCTGTGCTCGGTTTGCATGGTATGGCACAGTATTTCTTTGAAACAGATGCTTATTTCTATGCAGGTCAGGACAATTATTCAGGTTTTAGTTTAGATACTGAACGAGATTTATTAATCACGCAAAAACTGATTCTAAAACCGTATTTAGAAATGGGTGTGGTATTTAGTGATGATTCAAAATATGCGAAAAAAACAGGTCTGAGTAGTGCATCACTTGGATTGGAAATGCGTTATGAGCTCAGTAAAAAAGTGATGCCTTATCTTGATGTTGCTTATGAATATTCTAAAGGTAATGATGAAACTGTTTGGCAACAGGCATCCGATTCAGAAAAGGGTTGGGTCTATGGTGCAGGGTTAAGATTTAAGTTCTGATCGTTCAAATGAAGATCATCTAAAATCTGATCATTCTCAAAAAAGGTCATTGCATCGTGCAGTGACCTTTTTTTAGCAATCATCATGCTTCATGACATTATTCTCTACGGCTAAACCCTCAGTTGCTAACGTCAGCCAATTAGATCTTCATAAAGACTAGGCAAAAATATCATGCAATCTGTGAAACTGGTCAAAAATTGTAAACAATAACCACAACATAACTGTGAGTTGCTATAATCTAAAATATTAAGGAGGAACGACCTCCCTTCATGCAGATTTTCTTTACTGCGTCAGGAAAATTCGTCAGGACGACCTGATCTATCTTAAAATGGAGCAGGCTCATGGCTTGGATATTACTGGTTCTTGCAGGCATCTTTGAAATCGTTTGGGCATATAGCATGAAGCTGTCCGAAGGTTTTTCTAAATTAACACCCAGTGTCATCACTATTTTCTTTATGATTCTCAGCTTCGGTCTGTTGGCATCCGCAATGCGTACTTTGCCACTTGGGACGGCATATACCATTTGGACAGGCATTGGTGCGATTGGATCTTTTCTAGTGGGTATATTTATTTTGGGTGAACCTGCAACCGCTATGCGGATGTTGGCTGCAGTGTTGATTGTTTCTGGATTGGTATTGATGAAATTATCATCCTCTTAAATACGTTTTATAGCCATATCTCTCTGATATGGCTTTCTTTTATATTAAATAGATTTCTTTCTAAATCGTTTACTGTCTCGTTTTTTTTCTCCTTGAACGAAAGGTAAGAGAAAAAGGAACTGATGAAAGAATTCTCAAAATTAAACTGGTAGATGAATATGGCATGGGCTTTACTGATTGTTGCGGGTGTATTGGAAGTCATTTGGGCATATTTTATGAAAGTGTCCGATGGCTTTAGCAAGCTTACACCAAGTATTCTGACCATTATTTTTATGATTGCGAGTTTTGCATTGCTGTCATATAGCATGAAAACTTTACCTTTAGGCACAGCATATACAGTATGGACGGGAATTGGTGCAATTGGTTCATTTGCAGTTGGAATTTTCTTTTTAGGCGAGCCTGCATCTACAATGCGAATGCTGGCTGCTGTGTTAATTATTTCGGGTTTAATTCTGATGAAATTATCATCAAGTTAGGCTAATCTATCTTTTATGCTGTGTGCATTTTGAATGATGGATGGGAGTACCGCAATGCAACTTTATTTTATGGAAATGGCATCACCTGTTGGTCAGTTAAAACTGGTGGCAAATGATACGTCTTTGGTTGCGGTACTTTGGGAAAATGAAAATCCAAATCGTGTACGTTTGGCAGAATTGATTGAAAATAAACTGCATTCGATTTTGCTTGAAACTCAAAAACAGTTGCAAGAATACTTTGCAGGAAAGCGTCAGCAGTTTAATTTACCGTTGGATTTTGAAGGGACTGAGTTTCAGAAGAAAGTTTGGCAGGCTTTACTGAATATTCCTTTTGGTGAAACACGTAGTTATAAGGATATTGCAGAGCAGATTGGTAATGTGAAAGCGGTTCGTGCTGTCGGTGCTGCCAATGGCAAGAATCCGATTTCGATTATTGCGCCGTGTCATCGTGTCGTTGGGGCAAATGGTAAGTTGGTTGGCTTTGCAGGCGGGTTAGAAAATAAAGACCTCCTTTTAAAAATTGAGAAATTACAATAAACTAGACTGAATTATTGATAATATTTAACACTTAGAATGATTTCACAAATTGTAGCACCACTATTTTCTCAGCTTTGGTGGGTGATTATATTATTCCTTATTATTGGAGTATTCAAAGTATTTAAGCCTTTTTTGAAAGGAAAAATGGGCGAGTTTGCAGTCAGTGCGCATGTCAAACTTTATTTGGATAAAGAAAATTATACTTTGTTGAATGATTGCACTTTGCCCGATGAACAAAATCAGAGCACTCAAATTGATCATATTCTGTTAAGCCCTAATGGTGTATTTGTTATAGAGACCAAGAACTATAAAGGATGGATTTTTGGTGGTGAGCGTCAGAAAATGTGGACGCAGAAAATTTATAAAAAATCATATAAATTTCAGAATCCATTACATCAAAATTATAAACATCAGAAAGTTCTGGAAGATATTTTGTCCGATATTGTAGAGCCTGAACTGATTCATTCAGTCATTGTCTTTATGCCCGATTGCGAATTTAAAACTCAAACGCCTGCGAATGTTTTTCGTGGAGCCGCTTGGATTGATTATGTGAAAGGTTTTAAGGCGGTAATGATTCCACCGATGAAATTAAAGCGGGTTCATTTACGCATTGAAAAAGAAATCCTAGAAAAATCATGGAAAACCAATCGTCAGCATGTGCAAAATTTGAAAGATAGGCATGCTGAAAAAATAGATGGGTAATTTACTTATCCGTCATTTTAGATTTAGCTATTTCACTTGATACATAGCCTTTTTACTTGAAAATTTTACAGTTTTTTTCTAGTACACCTAATGCACCATTTTTTATTTATGTTTTAAGAATAGTTGAAGGTATATTCTTCCAGTTTATTGCTTTTTTAGTGGTGTTTATTTATTTAAGAGTATGATTAATTTTAATTTATTCTGTTTGGAAAAGCTCGCTTGCGCGAGCTTAATTTTTTAAAACCGCTTCGGAATTTTTTGTCCACCATCCACAGGGCTTTCAGCATTTTTTAACACACCAAATAACCATGCTTCAGCGTGATTAACTGCGACATTTAAAGCATCACCCATTGCTAAGCGTCCTGCAATAAAGCTTGCTAAAGAACAACCTGAACCATGATATTCACCATCAAGGCGTGGACATTTTGTTTCAGAAATCAATTCGCCATTGAGATACAAAGCATTACGAATATATTCAGGTGTATCTTCATGTCCACCTTTGACTAAAACGGCTTTTGCACCCATTGTAAAGAGTTTAGCGGTAGCTTTTTCTAAATCATTTTCACCTGTTAAAGCACGAAGCTCAACGGTATTTGGCGTAATGACTGTCGCAAATGGAATGAGTTCTACAAAAGCTTTGACCAGTGTTTCTTGGTTCCCCAAAGAACCACCACTATTCGCAACGAGAACAGGATCAAGCACATATAAATATTCAGGATGTTCACGTAAAAACTCAGCCAAAGCCGCAATATTATCGGTTGTTCCCAACATACCCGACTTGATTACTTTGATGGGTAAATCACCGACTACGGCATGCGCCTGTGCAAGTAATAATTCTTTCGAAGTCGCCTCAAAACCAAAGACTTGCTGAGAGTTTTGTATAGTCAACGCAGTACAGGCAATGGCAGCATGTGCGCCACTCTGACCAATCGCTTCAATATCTGCCTGTAAACCCGCACCGCCAGATGGGTCAAGACCTGAAAAACAAAGTACTGTAGGGCGCACGAGCAAGTCCTTAAATTCACAAATTTGGGTTAGTATAGGCAACTTTGAGACAAGTCTCGATACTAATTTCTTTAATCTCTGTAAGAAGGTTCAGTTTGTGATTAAAAATATTTTAATAGATCTGGATGGTACATTAACCGATCCGAAAGTGGGCATTACGACTTCAGCACGTTATGGGCTTGCAAAGGTTGGACATCCAATTCCTGATACTGAAAATATTGACTGGATTATTGGCCCACCGCTGAAAGCTTCATTGGCAAAATTGTTAAATGTTGATGTCAAAGACGTACTTGCGGAACAGGCTTTACTGGGTTATCGGGAACGATTTGCAGTGACAGGACTGTTTGAAAATCATGTGTTTGATGATGTTGACGCAACTTTATCTGCATTAAAAAATAAAGGTTATCGTTTATTTTTAGCGACGGCAAAACCTGAAGTTTATGCACGACAAATTCTGGAACATTTTAATTTATTACAATATTTTGAATATCCATACGGCAGCGAGCTGAATGGTGAGCGTACTAATAAAGGCGATTTAATTGCTTATATTCTAGAACAAGAACAGTTAAATCCAGAGGAATGTTTAATGGTCGGTGATCGTGAACATGATATTTTTGGAGCACGTAAACATGGTATCGAAACCATTGCCGTGGAATATGGTTATGGCGATGCAGCAGAATTAGATGCAGCACAGCCGAAACAAAGAATTGCGAAATTTTCAGATTTATTAACAATTTTTTAAATTAGCTGGGGAAATTTTTATTCAAGGTTTACCTCATCCTAACCTTCTCCGAAAAGGAGAAGGGACTTTTAATATGAGGTATAGAGTTTTTAATTGTAAAAATTCAGCTTTTAAATATATTCGTTCAAAATGGTTACATTGATTTAATTCAGTTGAATCAAAATAAAGAGGGCTATGAATATTATCGGGCTGAAAATGAACTGTGTATTAAAAATCTTGATCCATCACCAAATGAAGATGAAGCCATCCGCTATAAAAGCTGTTTGAAAATTTAACGCACATCTAGATATAAAGATTCTTTAATTTCTTCCATCACAATATAGCTATGTGATGATGCGGATGACGGCAGTTTTTTTAATAAATCACCGAGCAAACGACGATATGCCGTCATTTCTTTAAGACGAGCTTTGACTAAATAATCAAAATCCCCCGAAATTAAATGACACTCTTGTACTTCTGGAATTTCCATTAAATCTTTAGCGACTTGTTCGAAAACATCACCTGATTTCGCAGATAAACTAATTTCTAGAAAAACCAATAGGTTACGATCAAGGTGCTTCGGATTGAGCCTTGCGTGATAGCCCATGATAATGCCATCTCGTTCCAAACGCTTGACACGTTCTGAACAGGGCGTGGTGGATAAACTTACCCTAGATGCTAGCTCACTAATTGCAATTCGACCTTCATTTTGTAGAATATCTAAAATCATTCGATCTATACGGTCTAATTTACGCATCAATAATTCCCTTTTTTTAGGCAAATTTCACGACAAAAAATTAAAACACCTAAATTATAACCCTAAAAACAGTGAAATAAACTATTGAAGCAAAAATATACTAGTTAAATAAACTAGTAAATGTATAAAGGATAACAAATGCGTGTAATTGTATTAGGTAGTGGTGTGATTGGTGTCGCAAGTGCATATTACCTCGCGCAGCAAGGAGCACAAGTTACAGTTTTAGACCGTCAAACAGGTCCTGCGGAAGAAACCAGCTTTGGTAATGCAGGGCAGATTTCGCCTGGATACTCGACACCGTGGGCTGCTCCGGGTATTCCATTCAAAGCTATGAAGTGGATGTTTCAACATCATGCACCACTCGCAATTAATATTGATGGCAGTATGTGGCAGTTACAGTGGATGGCGCAAATGCTAAAAAACTGTAATCCGAACAGCTATGCTATTAACAAAGAACGTATGACACGAGTGGCTGAATATAGTCGTGATTGTTTACGTGAGCTAAGAAAAGAAACGGGAATTAGTTACGAAAATCGTTCAAAAGGAACGCTCCAAGTTTTCCGTAATGAAGCCCAACTTGAGATGGTACAACGAGATATAGCTGTATTGAAAGAATGTGGTGTTCCGCATGAATTATTATTAAGAGATGATCTCGCTAAAGTTGAACCTGCACTTGAACATGCCAAAGATAAATTGGTCGGTGGCTTACATTTACCGAATGACGAAACAGGCGACTGTTATTTATTTACCAATGCGTTAGCCAATTTAGCTCAAGATTTGGGTGTTGAGTTTAAATTCAATCAAAATGTTGAAAGACTGGTGGTTGAAGGTGATGAAATAAAAGGTGTTGTGGTCAATGGTGAAGTGTTAACAGCAGATCGCTATGTGCTTGCATTTGGTAGTTATTCACGAGATTTCCTAAAACCGTTAGAATTAAATTTACCCGTTTATCCAGTGAAAGGGTATTCACTAACCATTCCAATTATTGATGCGAAGTTTGCACCGCAATCTACTGTATTAGATGAAACCTATAAAATTGCGATTACTCGTTTTGATCAGCGTATTCGTGTTGGTGGAATGGCGGAATTAAGTGGATTTAATCATGGTCTAAACAATGCCCGTCGTGACACCTTGGAAATGGTGACGCAAGATTTATTCCCAGGTGGTGATTTAGCACAGGCTTCATTCTGGACAGGTTTGCGTCCAATGACCCCAGACAGTACGCCGATTATTGGTGCGACACGTTTTAAAAATTTATTCCTCAATACTGGTCATGGCACATTGGGTTGGACAATGGCATGTGGTTCAGGGAAATTGATCAGTGATTTAGTCATGAATCATAAAACTGAGATTAGTACAGAAGGTTTGTCGATTAAACGTTATCCACACGCAGCTTAATTTACTCAAATATTATCAATTCAGAAATTTATTCAGGGACGAATAACATGCCTAGACCGATTTGTGCAGTGATTCATACAGAAGCGCTGCAACATAATCTCAATATTGCCAAACAGTATGCACCAAAGAGTCGTGTATTTGCTGTGGTTAAGGCCAATGCGTATGGTCATGGTATTGAGCATGTTTATTCATCTTTTCAATCTGCAGATGGTTTTGCATTGCTTGATCTTGCAGAAGCAAAACAATTGCGACAATTGGGTTGGACAGGTTCAATTTTGTTATTGGAAGGTATTTTCTCTGCACAAGATTTATATGATTGTTTAGTGTTCAATTTAAGTTTTACCGTTCATAGTGATCATCAAATTCAGTGGTTATCCGAATTTTCACAACCTGCTCAATTTGATGTTTATTTGAAAATGAATAGCGGAATGAATCGTTTAGGCTTTCCACCTGAACAATATCGCAGTGCTTGGGAAGAACTTGATCAGTTATCTAATATTCAGTCGATTACGCACATGATGCATTTTTCAGATGCCGATGGTGAGCGTTTTGAGCAATCTGGAATAGATTATCAATATCAAGTTTTTGAAGAGGCGACTCGTGATCTTGCGGGAGATCAAAGCGTATCCAATAGTGCCGCAATTTTAAGACATTCACAGCATCTTCATTCAGATGCTGTTCGTAGTGGCATCATGCTCTATGGTAGCTCTCCAGATTTTCCAACGCACACAATTCATGATTGGAATTTAAAGCCGACCATGAGTTTACGCAGTGAAATCATTGCCATTCAATATTTACAAGCCAATGAAACTGTCGGCTATGGTTCAAAATTTACCGCAAATCAAGCCATGAAAATTGGCATTGTTGCGTGTGGCTATGCAGATGGATATCAACGAATTTCTATGAATGCTCCAGTATTGGTCAATGATGTGCTTACGCAAACCATTGGTCGTGTCAGCATGGATATGTTGGCAGTTGATCTTTCACATATTCCAGATGCTGTTATTGGCAGTGAAGTTGTATTGTGGGGACAATCTTCTAACGGGACTATTTTACCTATCGATGATGTTGCAGCCAGTTCAGGAACGGTTGGTTATGAACTGATGTGTGGTGTGACTGCACGTGTCAATTTTAAAATTTCAAAATAAGGATCTAACAATGTCAAATGATACACAGAGTATTAATATGCAAAATCAGGATATTCAAAAACTCAACAGCAATGACGTGATGAGTGCTGTCACTATTTTCAATCAAGTTGTGTATCTTTCAGGTCAAGTACCTAAAAATACCGATCTTGGCATAGAAGGGCAGACGAAAGAGATATTAGCAACCATCGATGAATTATTGGCTCAAGCCAATACTGATAAATCTCGTTTATTGTCGGCACATGTTTATATTAAAAATCTTCCAGATTTTCCAGTTTTTAATAAAATTTGGGTTGATTGGCTACAAGGATGTGTGACACCATCGCGCGCAACCATTCAAGCCGATTTAGTCAATCCAAAATGGTTGATCGAAATTGCAGTGACTGCTGCACAAAGATAAACAGCAAATATTCGGAATAAAGACGAATCATGTTTAAGCAACGTGATTCAGTTTAAACAGGACAAACGATAGAACGAGGATGTTCTGACGCCAAAAGCGAGTTTGACCTTAAAAGGAATGTCAAAAAGGATATTTTTATGACAACTTCAAGCCATTCAGATGACGCACAATCGTCGCCACATGAGCTGCAACGGAAATTATCCAATCGTCACTTACAATTAATCGCTATTGGCGGTGCAATTGGAACAGGATTGTTTATGGGATCTGGGAAAACAATTTCCCTCGCAGGTCCTTCAATTTTAATCATTTATATGATTATTGGTGCAATGTTCTTTTTCCTAATGCGTGCATTGGGTGAAATTTTACTTTCAAATTTACACTACAAATCTTTTATCGATATGGCACATGACCTGATTGGTCCAAGTGCAGGCTATTATATTGGCTGGTCATATTGGTTAGGTTGGATTTTGGTGGGTATTGCAGATTTAGCCGCCATCATCAATTATCTCAATTTTTGGCTCCCCGCAGGTACAGCTTTTACCCCCATGGGGCAAGCACTGATTAGTGCAGGCTGTGTTTTATTGGTTTTGGGTATTAATTTACTCACGGTAAAATTGTTCGGGGAAATTGAATTTTGGTTTGCTTTGATTAAAATTTTAGCTATCGTTGGTTTGATTTTAATTGGCGGTTATATGGTGTTTAGCCATTTTCAAGCGCCAAGTGGTTCTGTGGCTAGTTTTAGCAACGTATGGTCGCATGGTGGCATGTTCCCTAAAGGTGCAAGTGGTTTCCTCGCAGGCTTCCAAATCGCTTTATTTGCCTTCGTCGGCGTGGAACTGATTGGTACGATGGCAGCAGAAACCAAAGACCCTGAAAAGAATTTACCGAAAGCAGTCAATGCAATTCCAACACGTATTATTTTATTTTATGTATTGGCTTTATTTATTGTGATGTCTGTTACGCCGTGGAATGAAATTCCTGCAGATCAAAGCCCATTCGTTACGCTGTTTTTACATGCGGGAATTGGTGGTGCTGCGTTAATTATGAACCTTGTTGTATTGTCCTCTGTTATGTCGTCTATGAATAGCGGTGTGTTTTCTACCAGTCGCATGCTGTTTGGCTTGGCAAAAGAAGGGCAAGCACCTGAAAAATTGGCAGAGCTATCTAGTCGTGCCGTACCTGCAAAGGGTTTGTTATTCTCATGCGGCTTCATTATGGCAGGTGCAGCATTACAGTACTTTGTACCGAATACTATTGAAGCGTTTACTTTGGCAAGTTCTTTATGTGTGATTTTATTCATTAGTATTTGGAGCATTATCATGGTGTGCTATATACGCTATCGTAAATTGCGTCCTGAATTGCATGCAAAATCAACATTTAAAATGCCTGGTGGTGTGTGGATGTCTTATGTGGTGCTGATCTTCTTAGCATTTACATTGGTCATTTTAAGTTTAGAGCCTGATACTTTAAACGCCCTCAAGATTAGTCCGTTATGGCTTGTTATTTTAGCGGTGACATATCAATTGATGTATAAGCCACGTATGAAAAAGCGTAAAGACCAATTGTAATTAAATTCTTGGTCATTGAGTTTTTGAAAATCGGGAGATGAATACAAATCATCTCCCGTAAATTTTTTACAAATTAACTGAATGAATTTACTGTAATAAAATTAATAATCTCGTCTAATAGCCGCATTCAAAATTTAAAAGAATAGCATGAGAAATTATAAGATTGATGTATTACGTGGCATATCTATTCTTTTGGTGCTGATCCACCATTTTAATATTCCTTATAAATTACACGATACTTTTTTAGGTGTGCAGGTTTTTGGAGAAAGCCTCAGTACTTTGATCGCCCGTAATGGTAATTATGGTGTGACGATGTTTTTTGTTATTTCAGGTTTTTTAATCACACAACATACTTTACAAAGAAGTGCTTCATTATCCAATATTCATTTGAAAGATTTCTATATTCGTCGTATCGCACGCATAATTCCTTGCCTCATTTTACTGGTTGCAATGGTCACAATATTGGGCGGTTTAGGCTTAAAACCGTTTTTGAATCAGGCTCCCAATGATATAGAGGTATCTTATGGCTTAACAGTTTTCGCAGCATTTACCTTTTGGATGAATATCCTGATTATTGAAAATGGTTGGGTCAATTACGCATTAGGTGTTTTGTGGTCGTTATCTGTAGAAGAAGTATTTTATTTGGCTTTTCCGATTCTATGTTTGGTTTTAGGACGTGGAAAAGGCTTTATTTTATTGTTACTTGCAGTGATTTGTTATGCCCCCTATTTTCGTTCCTTACATGCAAGAGAAGAAAGTGGCGCTTATCTATATCATTATTTTTCCAGTTTTGATGGGATTGCCATTGGTTGTTTGACCGCAATTTTTGTGCAGACTTTTAAGGGAAAAGTTCAGCATCTAAAAGCCATGATGAGTTTAGTTTCTTTGTTAATGATTGCGCTATATTTTTACGCACCGATTAAAGAAGTCAGTACATGGGGCATTAGTGTTTTTGCAATGTTATCTGCTGTTCTTATTTTCTGTTTTGCACAGAATCCGCAAATGGAATCACAATCAATCGTAGCGAAACGGATGGTATGGATTGGACAGCGTAGTTATGAAATGTATTTGTTTCATTTAATTATTCTAGGCTTATTTAAAGTTTTTTATTTCCCGAAAGAAACCTTAGCTGTAGAAAAGCTCGTGTTATTGCCTATTTATTTTATTGCTGTATTTCTACTGAGTTGGGCAATAGAAAAATATTATTCAACACCGCTGAATGTGAAAATCCGACATTATTTTAAGGTGATTAAATAGATTTGTTAGTTATTCTAATGGTTATGTATTCTATTTTTTAATCAATTTATAGTCCTTATTTGAGGAGTATTATTGCTTTTAGGCTCTATGTATATTAAAGGAATCTCATAATAAGGAAGATATTATTGGAATGAGATATTTGTGTTTAATTACTAAAAGTGAAAGCACTTAATATTTTGTAAGTACTTTATGATGCTGTGTTTTTCGTGCTTCAGAATAATGAAATTTATCATCTTAATTTAAGTGACTTATCAAAAATGTATTAAAGGAAATACACGGATTAGTGTATGCATCCAAATAAATAGTATGACTTGTGATAATACTATTATGGAGAAAATCTTATGTTACCGTCAGAACTCTCAAAGAGTATTTTATTGATTGCAATTTTTACTACAATGGCTATGCCATTGGTAGGATGTGGTGGAGGCGGTGATGATGAAGTATCGTCAAAATCACCAGATGATAAGACTACAATAGTACCGCCTACTGATAATACTACGACGCAACCGCCTACTAGTCATGGAACGACTATAGCACCTGCTCCCATCTATGAGGCTAAGAATATTGCTGTAGATGAGTCAGTTTCACTCATTAATAACAGTGATTCTTTTTATGCTATCAAGTTGAATGAAAAAGGACTTTATTCATTCGATTATGGTACTGAAAAACAAGACTCTGAAGGTGCGCATTGGGAGATTTATAATGCTAATGGGACTTTACTGACAGTAAGTAATTCTCTATATAGCCGCTTTGGTTGGACACCTCCTGAAACTGGCATTTATTTTATTCGGGCTAAAAGAGGAACAATGTTAACTATTCGGAGTCACGGTACTGCTACAAGTAATCCCTATAAATTAGAAGCTTCTCCATCATGGCTAACGAAATCTCTGTTATATACATTCGGCAACTCCTCTGGTACGGCATCATTTGTGCTAAGTCTGTATGAAAAAGATACATATCGCTTCACTTTAAATAATACTGGCCGTACAGCGGGTGAGTTTGTTATTTCAACTGCGGCAGGGAAAGAATTATCAAAAGTAAAAATGGCTGGCCTTTCAACGACAACGCAAACAATAAGTATCAACACTTCAGATATTTACTATGGACAATTTAATCAAATGGGAAGTGATGCTGGAGCAATATTTGCGGTACAAATGGAATATTTACCAGATGCCGATCGTGATGGTGACCCAGATGAAACAGACCCTTACCCCAATGATCCTAAACGCAATAGTGATAATAGTGGTGGTAATGGGAATGGTGGAGGAAATTTGAGCCAATGTGATAAGCCATATACTGGGGACACTTCAGATATTCAAGTATATGCATTTGATTATATTGCTCAATTTGATCAATGTGCTTATCGTGCAACTGGAGATACATCTTATATTACGGACGGCGATGTGCAGTGTAAAGTACTTGATGGAATGCTAAAATCAACTAATGGTAAATTTAAACCTTTATATTGCTCTGGAGCAAAATTAATTCGTTAATTCGTTAATTCGTTAATTCGTTAATTCGTTAATTCGTTAATTCGTTAATTCGTTAATTCGTTAATTCGTTAATTCGTTAATTGGTTAATTGGTTAAGGTCGAAAATACCGCTACCTTTTGCGTGAGATAGATAAAATATTTGACCAATCTACTTGCAAGACAGTTAATGGTAATGGATATTTCTAATAATTAAAAAAACCTCCATTTCGGAGGTTTTTTTAATACACTTTCAAATTTAGACATCTTAAAACGTGGGCTTAACCACCACTAAAATTACAACAGCAAATAAAATAAGTGTCGGCATTTCATTGAAAAAACGCCAAAATTTGTGTGATTTATAATGGGCATTGCCAATCAGTTTTTTACGATAATACCCACAGAAAAAATGATAAATGACCAATAAACCGACTAAGCCAATTTTTAGATAAAACCATAAAGCTTCATGATAATGTCGGGTTGCATCACCCCAGTCCACCAAAAAATGTGCCGTGATGAGTGTAGCAATCATAGATGGCCACATAATGCCACGGTATAACTTACGTTCCATGATTTCAAAGCGTTGATGGCTTAAAGCATCATCACTCATTGCATGGTAGACAAATAAACGCGGTAAGTAGAATAGTGCTGCGAACCAACATACGACAGCTATGATATGTAATGCTTTGACCCACAGGAAAGCATCAGAAGGAGCATCCATTAAATTACCCTTTTAAGGGCAGTGTGAGATGTTGATCATCCAAAATTATTTTCAAAAATTGAATGATCAACAGGTCTTAAATTAGCTTTCCCATTTTTTGAAAATGAGACAAGCATTTACACCGCCAAAACCGAAACTGTTACTCATGACAGTATTCAATTTTGCGTCGCGTTTTTCAAGTACGATGTCAAAACCTTTTGCACCTTCATCAAGTTCAGTCACGTTGATGTTTGGTGCGATGAAGTCATTTTGCATCATCAATACGGTATAAATCGCTTCTTGAACACCCGCAGCACCTAAACTATGACCAGTCATAGATTTAGTTGAGCTGAAAGCAGGGACTTTACCTTCACCAAAAGCACGTTCCATTGCCTTAAGTTCAGTAATATCGCCAGCAGGGGTTGAAGTGCCATGTGTATTTACGTAGTCAATTTGATCTACGCCATGTTGTTTGGCTTCTTCTAACGCCATGAGGATACAACGTGTTGCACCTTCACCGCTTGGCGCAACCATATCTGCACCATCCGAGTTCGCAGCGTAGCCAACAACTTCAGCCAAGATATTTGCACCACGAGCTTGCGCATGTTCAAGTGATTCGAGAATAACGAAACCACCACCACCTGCAATTACGAAACCATCACGATCAGCAGAGTAAGGGCGTGAAGCCGTTTCTGGCGTGTCATTATATTTTGAACACAATGCACCCATCGCATCAAATAACAAGCTTTGTGACCAGTGATCCTCTTCACCACCGCCTGCAAGCATTAAATCTTGCTTACCCAATTGAATTAGGTTGTATGCATAGCCAATAGCATCTGCAGAAGTTGCACATGCACTGGTAATTGAATGTGCAACACCTTGTAATTTAAAGGCTACACCTACATTCGCAGTAATGGTATTTGACATATTACGCGGTACAAAAAACGGACCGACTTTACGTGCACCTTTACTGTCTAAAAGGTCTTTCATTTCTATAACGGAAGCCGTAGAACCACCACCAGAACCGCCTGCGATACCATAACGTGGATTACCGCCAATCTGCTCTGCAGTTAGTCCAGCATGCTCAACCGCAGCCAAAGCTGAATTGTAAGCATACATGGCGCAAACACCCATAAAGCGTTTTAATTTACGGTCGATACCATCAAAATCCTGTACAGCAGCTGCGCTGACATGGCTTTTGAAATTCAATTCTTCGTAAGTAGGATTATGGCGTGTTCCAGAAATACCGTTTTGCAAAGAATGTGTTACATCTTCTAGGGAGTTACCAATACACGAATTAATACCCATACCCGTAATTACAACACGACGGTTCATGCAAAGTCCTTTATTTATAAATAGGGGATACAATGGAACTCATTTAAACGTTTTTAGTTTTGTACCGCAATGGCGAAAGATATTGATTCGTAAACAACATTTAAATACGTGTCAATTTATAGCTAAATAAGCCTAAAGCAAGGTCATACTTCACTTTATTTGAAATTTTAAAGGAATAATATAGCAGTGCTTTTCATGAAAATTAGGCAAAACCATCCATAATGATATTTCATTATAGATGGTCATTGTTTAAGAATACTCAAAATTGCTTTGTATGATACAAATTTTACCAAGGGGTTTTCTTTTCCCAGTCTGGGTCAAAACCTTTGGTCGCATCTGCTATTTTTAAATAATCTGCATAGCTTTCTGCTAATAAGATAGGTGGAACTTCACTAAGTGGCAGGTCATTACTATTCCATGAGTAACTGGTCTGTTTAGAAAATGCCAATTCATACAACACGGCAGGAATATTTTCTTCAGGCACATAACTCCCACTAAAGATGATTTGGACATGAATTCCCAGTTGTTTATACGGCTTGGTGTAACGGTCAAAAGAGCCACCATCTTCAATACTGGCACGTTGATAACCCAATTTAGTAATCACACCACGTAAAGTAAAGGTATCGGTTAACCAACCTTTATGATCATTAATTTCGGTGGCATTTTTATTAACATCGTTTGTAGAAGCGCTATCATTAATAGCATGGTCATTTTCAAACTGAGGTACAAAATGCATCATCTGCTCAAATAAAAACTTCACTTTATAATCTTTAAAATGTGCAATCCAAGCTTTTGCTTCATCTATGCCCACTAAAACAGCGTGAGAAATTTGGATTTTACTGTCCGCACTCAATTCAATTTCATCATCTTCCAAATTCAATAAAGCACCATCATCACTGGGTCTAAAACTAACTTTTTCGCCATTCGCTTTAATTTCAAGCCATACCAAACGTTGAATTAAACGTTTCATAATAGGATGTTCGAAAATATACTCTCGCCACTCTGAAACATTCCACTGACGTTCACTACACATCGCTTCATATAAACGATCTGTTTGCATATCAACAACTTGTTTAAATTCTTTTTTACTGGTACTGAATAATGCTTTGGCTTCTTTAATGATGCTTTCATCATCATCTTGGCGTGCAGCAGGTAAGGCTTTAATTTCTTTACCTTCTTCATTTTTTAGAACGAATTTTTCTTTATCATCCACAATCGCTATAAAATTACGAGTACCATATTCCAGATTCAGTACACCATTTTCATCTAGCCCAGCGGTTGGAATGGTACGGTCAGCCAATTCATCACTTGTCCATTGGTTACGTTCAGCAATTTCAGAAACTAAAGTATTTGCCAAAGTTTGCACAGAAGCAGTCCGATAACGACGTGATAACGACAATAAAAGTTGAATAATTAAAGGATCATTACTGATAGATAATGCCGAAATCATCGCTTCAATTTGCGAGCGACGTGGGTAGTGCTGCTTCATATAGTTTTGCAATTGTTTAACTGCAAAACTTCCTTGGGCATTCACAGTTAAAGCGAGCAAACCTTTACTCTTAATGGCTGAACCTAAATAGATAGACAATTTTTCACGTTTTAATTCTTCAATCACTTCTTCCAAGCTGATTGTGCCGTATTTGCCATAATATTCAGGATATTTTTCACCATAATTTTTGTATGAGTCACGATAAGCTTTCAAACGATTCGGGGCTTCCTGAGCTGCATAGATATTGGCTTCATCCAATGTCGGACTTAAAGTATCTTGATAAATAAAGCTATGCAAAAGATGATTCGCCAATTGTTGTTGGCTCTTGTCATCGAGCAAACCGAGATAGCGTTGTAGCAATTCATTGGCTTTCGGTTCTTTCAGTTTTTCAGCTAAAATCACCCACCATTTTATAATGTGTGGATCTACCTCTTTTCCATCTTGCCATTTGGCTTTAGGCAAAGTTTCAAAATCAAACCATGTGAAACTGCTTGAGAGTTTAGCTTTTAAGCCTGTTTCAGCTTCTTTAAGTAAAACAGTTGGCTTTAGATAAGCACTAATATCTTGTCCGAGTTTTTCAAGTGCAGTTAATAAGGCTGCACGAACCACCTCTTTTTTCTCTTTTTTTAATAATGCATTGAGCGGTTTTAATGCATCTTGATGTTGTAAACGAGCCAACCAGTCAATTGCAGTAATCCGGATTTCTTGCTTACCCGATTCGAGTGCTTCAATTGCGCGTTCATGAATATCTGGAAGTTTTTTTAATGCTTCTTGAGCATCAAAACGTAGCCGTTTATTTTCACCCAATGCATATTCAAGTAAGCGTGGAATAAATTGCTGCGGCAGTTGTGGAAAATGAGTCAAAACTTGAATTGCAGATGACGGTTCAAAAAATTGATAGCGACTTTCTTCAAGTGATGGAGATAAACCCAAAGCTTCGGTTAGATATTCTGGATTTTCTGCAAAGAACGGCCAAACTTTTTCAGAATCAACAATATAGTCATTCAAGCTATTCCAATGACCGCTTAACATCGCTTTTGCGATTAATCGTTTTGGATTTTTATAATTTGCCAGTTCTAAGGCATTCACATATTGGCGTAATTCTAAATGTAAATATTGCTCAGGCTTTAATTTAGGGAGAATATTGGGCCAATGTACATGATTGTTATGCGCTCTAAATGATGACATTCTTAAGATATGAACAAGTGAAAGTTCTTGAATATTTTGATATTTATTTTTATAACTAATAATATTTTCAATGTTGTGTAAGTTTTTAACTGCAACCTCACCATTTAATTGATCAACAACTTTCATTAAAGATTCTTGGCTGATTTTTTTCATTTGCGTTAAATGATCTTTCGCCCATGTGCGCTTATAGCTCGGTTCTTCTTTATTGTATTCAATTTCTTCAAGTGCGGATTGTTCAGCTTTTTCAAGTAACTCCTTATAGTTATCTAAAATATCCTGAGTAAAACGATTCGGGATATTTTGATAAGTGAAAGGTTCAAAAGACGGAATTTCAAAATTTTCTTGAGCTTGCGCTGTATTTACAGATTTCAGGCGCTGAATCGCCATGTGTAAATTTTGCTGTACAGATTTTTGCTTTTCTTGCGTAAAGGCTTGCTCTAGAGTTGCTAAATTTTCCGCACCTAAACGTGCCAATAAATCTGCCGAAAAACTACGTTCTTGACTATTACCATTGACTAGAAATTCGCTTAAATATTTTTGACTGTCATCTTGATTTAATTTAGCCAGTAAACTCATAGTTTTGGTACGAATCGTTTTAGATTTTCCTACGGCTAACTTTACAATTAAATCGGGTACTTGCAGGAGTAAGTCATTTTTTTCACTAATATAATCTACAAAAACCTCTTGTCCAATAACGGAAAGCGTTGGAATTACTTGTTTCAGTTGATCCAAACGAGCAGCGATATATTCTTTACAATCAGGGATATCAAAAATACGTTTAAAGTTATCACTGTGGTAGCTGTCGATCTCTTTACGTTCAAATAGATAGCTTAATAATTCTTCACCTAAACCTTCTTGATCAAATTCAAGCAATTGTCTAAATTGCTCAAGCGTTAGGTTGTTTTTGATTCCTTTGACAGGGTCAGACTCACCGAATTTTCTATTTTCAAACATGATGATATAGATATCGATGGTGAGATAAATAAACCAAGCAGGGACTTTATTATAGATGTTTTTAAAGTTTTTATGTTGTGATGCTGCTTCTAAAATTTTGGCAAAACGAATAATTTGTGCAGAGTCTAAATCTTCAAATAAATGCCCATAAAATTGACGACGGGCTTGAACAGAGTTTTCAGACAGTTTGGTCTGCTTTTTATCCAGTTGAATGTTGCTCCAGTACCAACTGTATGTCCCTGGTTTTCCCAATAGGAATAATGCTTTTTCATCGGGTAAATTTTGTAATTTGAGTAAAATTTCCGGGTTTTCACCTTCAAAAATAAACGAAGTGACTTCTTTGTCTAAATCCGCTTGAATTTCTGTAAGCGGATTAAAAATTTTATACACGCTTTCAATTTTATGTTTTAAAGCTTCATCTGCTTGAATATTTTCAGCGTCATTCTGCGTTTGGGAGAATATTGAACTTAATTTTGATTTGAGTTGATTAAACATAATTTTCCATCCCCGATGGCTATTTTCACTATTTCTTAAATATTGGGTTTAAAGTTTCACTACGCTATTCATCGAAAGTATAGAAAAATTGAATAGAATTAAAATATCAAAAATAATCTATCACGACATAATTTGACCTTCTAAACTTATACGTCGATTTAACTGTTGCAGTTGTAATAAAACGTGTCGCCACTTTAAAAGTGTCTGTGCTAAGTTTTTTTCGAGCACATTGGTCGTTAAAGTTTTTGCAATAAAATGTAGTCCTAAGTCTGAAAATTGCTGTGCAATGTCTTGAATTTTATTATGATCATCCTGATCCAATGTTGCACGTCCCGTATTTGCATAGAACTCTAAAAGTGATTGAATTTCGATAACTAATAGATCAAGAGCTGAATAATTTTGCTGAATTTTCCATTGTTTTTTTTGTTCTAAAAGCTTTTCAAAGCGCCCTAAAATAAGTTCAGACAATGTGCCTTTCTTTTGCTTTGGATAATCATAATCTAGGCTGAATATTTTCAAACCTTTTGTTGTTTCTAAAAATACGCTACATGGAATAAATTGAATCTGTTGAGTGTTTGCATCAATTCTAGCTAATGTCGCGATGATTTTTTCATTATGATGATTATGTTCAGAATCATTTTGAATGAGTTGGGTTAAATGTTTGATACGAGCACGATATTCAGGCTCAATCGGAATGGATAATTTGAGTGAAAAATTGTGATCATCAACAATTCGATATTCAAAACATTGCTCAAATTCGTTTAAATCTGGTGCGGTAATTTTACGATGGCGCAGTAAAATATAGCGAGATTTAAGCTGCTCCAAACTAGAATGAGGTGTAATCAATTCTTGTAAATTTTGCCATTGTGAAAGACCAATATTCATCTGTTCTAAATCAGTTTTTTTAAGATCACTGAAGAAGCCTTTTTGAAGGAAGCGTGTGTCATCACTGGCACTTATCGAAGTATCAGAGCTGGCTTTAAAATGTGTGAGTTCAATTTGATGTTGCATTAAATAACTTAAAGAACTGCCCCAAATCCCATTGTTTGCTGCGCTAAGCATATCGAAAGTTCGGTCTAAATGGTTGGCACGTGCTTGAGTGACTTTCTTTAGCTGTTGGTCGGCAACATCCCAAAAACAAACGGTTAAACCTCGTGCACCACTTTCCGTACTCCACCATTCACAACCCAGTGGAATGAATAATTCATTCGCAACCTGTTGCTGTTTTTCATGTTGCTGAGTTTCCTGATTATAGCTACGACGAATTGAACCACGTAACTTTTCCAATGCCTCTATTTGAACATCTGACGGTAATTTTTGGATTTCAGTTAATGCGGCTAAATAAGCATTTAAATGTGCAATCTGATTAAATATTAGCTGTTCATCAACGTGTACATGATGGTCTAAAAATTGCTTCATCGTGCCATGTAAAGCACGTAAGAGGCTGCCGAGTCGGGGTAGACTTTGTGCACGTGCTTGCATATTGTAGATATGTAATGCCATGACTGATTCTTTTGCTAGATGTGACAAGCCTTGCTGGATAAAACTTTGGCAAATCGCTTTTAGCTCTTCAATAAACTCAAGATCATAGGTGCTCAATTGATGATTTAAACTCTGCTTTTGCTCAGTTGTATCAATCGACCATTGCCATTGTTCGGACGAATTCTTGATCCATAGATAAGCAATACATGCCAAATGCCCTGCGATTTTCTGCTTATCTATAATCTCAGATAACATGCCGTCTAAACCTGTCGTTGGGTAGAGTAGGACTTTGTTTGGGCTCAGATCTGTTTGAAAACTAATTTTTTCAGCGTGTATATCTATCTGACACAGTTCATTATTTTCCAACCAATTTTGCACAAATTCATAAGCCAGTCGGACATTGGCTTTGCCTACTTTTTTCTGAATTTTGGCAATATCAAAAGCGAAGACAAGGTCTAAAGCTGTTTTAGTATTTACAGTATCTTTTTGTTTATTTTCAGTATTCTCAGCATGTTCAATATTTTGTATGGCTGATTCAGCAATATTTTTTTGAGAGACATTACTTTGAATCGATAGGTCTACACTCTCAGCCAGATCAACAGTTTGTGTAAAAAGGTTAGCATTCTCCTGAATCCATAAGATGCTGCTTAAAATATGTTTACAGCAACCTTGTGCAGAGCAGTTACAACTGGCTTTGGTAATGCCTTCATTGGGTAATTTAACTTCGTATTCTTCAACTTTAAATAACAACGGATTGTGTTGATTAGAAACGTGAGCGACATCGCTTAATGATTTACGTGCACGTCTGAGTAGCCCAGCATTACTGTGCATGGTTAGGCTATCTTCATCATATTGGGTATAAATTTGCCAACTCATTGCATCACCTCTGCAAACCATGTTGCCAAATGCTCAGGTGTCATTGCGGCAATTTGCATGCCTCGTTCTTGGAGTTTTTGTGCCATATTGATGTCGTATACAGGATTGGCAGCTTGATCGAGTGCAGCAAGTCCCAACAATTTACAGCCTTGCTGGTTCAATTGACTGGTGATATTGAGCATTTGTTGTACCGATGCACCTTCTTCAAAGTCACTGATTAATACCAAGATACTACGATGCGGTTGTTTAATTTTTTTCTGACAATATTGCAAAGCTTGCCCAATATTGGTTCCTCCACCCAACTGTATAGTCAATAAAACTTCAACAGGATCATGGGCTAAATGGCTCAAATCAACAATCTGAGTATCAAATAAAACCAAGCTAACATTCACAGCAGGCAGTGCCGCTAAAATACTGGCACACACGGCTGCGTACATGACTGAATCCATCATTGAGCCACTTTGATCCACACAAAGTACGATTTCCCACGGTAAATGTTTTTGCACTCGTGCATTAAAATATGGCGTTTGAATAATCAGTTTTTGTAAATCAGGTTGATAATTTTTTAGATTGGCTTGAATGGTACGTTTCCAATCAAAATTCTGCGCTTGCTTAATCTGCGAGCGTTTAAAACGGTTACGACGACCTTGTAAAGCTTGTAAAAATTGGCTGCGAATTTTCTGTAAAAGCTCTTCAACGACTTTTTTGATTAGTTCTCGAATAGCATCTTTCATCTCACTGCTTAAACGCCCACGCATACTTAATAATGCTTTGGCGACAGCAGGATTCGGTTCGAGTTGTCGTATATGTTCAGGGTTTTTAAATAGTTCTGTCAGTTGATAACGTTCAATCGCTTGTTTTTGCATGCGTTCAAAGGTCGATTTGGGAAATAAATTACGACTTTGGTTGAGCCAATTGATCGCATTGAGTTGCGAAGCATCCAAGCCGCCATGACGGTTTTTACCTTGTTCTATTCCACGACGTTTATATTCATTTTGATATAGGTAATCGAGGTTACGTTCAAGTTTAAGTTGATCACCTGACAAATTTGCCGCAGATAAGCTTTGATCTGCATAACGTCCCAACATTAAACGCCAACGACGTGCTTGATCCATTTGATCTAAGGATGATTGTGGCTCTTGTGATGATTCTAATGAGTCAATTTTTGTCTTTTCAATGTTCTTTTCGACTTTGTTTAGGTCGTTTTGATCAGGAAGCAATTCACTCATGGTTTTGCTCCCTGTATTGGTTTAATCTCAGATTCATTGGCAATCAAAGATTCATGAGCGATATTTTTAACAGCAATATTTTCAGTCGTTATATCATTCAAAGCCCATTGTTTTAAATGGTCATATTCAAACATTGTGTTGAGTTGTTGATTCAGTTGAATACCTTGTAAAACATCTTTTTCACCAATATGGCTCAGTACTTGATCTAAAATAATTTCATCACCCAATCCAGTGATTTGGGCAATCAATTTCGCAATTTTGCTGCTTTGTTTTGGTGTTAATTGGCTAAAGATATAACGTAAATCGGGTAAAATCTGAATAAAAATTTCTTCTGTCCAATGAGAAACCAGTTGATGTAGTGCATCAATTGCAATTTTAGATTGCACAAAAATTTCAGGGGCAATGAAAAACATCCCATGTAAATATTGCACCGATTCTTCAGGATCACTGCCCATTGCAAAGGCAAGTTTAAGCTGCTGTTGTAATTGATTTTGCTCAATTCGATGATCTAAAAATTGCAGTGTGTGAATGGCACCTTTAAGTGAATTTAGGTTAAATTCACTGATTTTATTCAAATCTATGTGTTGATGCATCAAATCCAAAAGATCTACATGTTGCCCACTCAAATTCGGATGAGTGATGGGAATATTTTGCTGTTTTAAATTGAGAATCAACTCATGCAAATTTTTAAGATTTTTTAAATTCTGCGTAACTTTTTCTTCATGCGTGTCATACAGCTGATCCAATAAAAAACACGCTTGATACACTGCAAGATTGAGGCTATTTGCAATTATATTTTCAGCTAAGTTTAAAAGTTTGCGACCATGCCATAAATAATACAGTTGTTGTGCTGCACCAATCAAAGAAGCAAGATTTTGGTCAGATTCGAGATAACCATCCAGTTGTTGATTAAGTAGCTGCAAATGTTGTTTTAAGCCTAAACGACAAGCGAGTGCTAATAATTTGGCTGTTTCAAGCGCAGATTGTCCAACCCCATTTTGTTCATTGTCTTGTTGTAATTTTATAATTTTCAATAACGCAATCTGTTCAAGTTGATTGCCCATTTCGGCCAGTTCAATCAAACGAGATTCGACACTTGGCGTCCATGCATAGCGCCATTCTTCAAACAGTAAATCTAAACTTGCACCATGCACAAAATCTGGCCCAGAGATACGTTGTGCAAAATTACAATTTACAAATTCAAGTAAATGAAGGTATTGGCTGATTTTTTGATGTAAAGGTTTACGGTAAATATCTAATTTTCGATTGCGTAAAATCGTATCATTCAAATTAAAGCGAAAATCTTTCACTTGTTGATAAGTATTTTGTAAAAGAGCAGGACTATGTTGATTTTTAGCCACTTTCCCTAGTTGTTGCCCACTTAGAAACTTAAAAATACAGGTGAATAAATGCTGTTGACCATCGTCTAATTCACCTTTAATCAATGCCGTTTGTAAGGCATCTAAAAGATCATAACGACTCGGTTGGTAATGCCCTCGGAGCATTGCCAATTGCCAAGCCAATTCTGCGGTATTTTTTAATGCAATATAGGGTGTGACTTCAAGTGCATGTTCTTGTTCTAAGAAATGACACAATTCATTTAAATATTGGAAAAAATGAAGTTGGTTCTTTTCAATAGATTCATATTCAGAAGATTGATGTTCTGTAGATTGGTATTCAGTTTGATTTAAATTCTCCCAAACGTGTTGATAATACGCAGGTGAGGGCATACCAGAAGCATAGCCATTTAACGCATCTAGGCGATCAAAACTATAACGAATGAGCCAAGATTGTTCTTGCCAATGACTCTTTTGATCTCTGACAATAAAGCGCTCAGTTTCTTCTGGTTTAGATAAGCTTTCTATTAATGCAATGGTGTGAAAACCACCAGTAACCACTAGAATGTTATGATCAGGATGCATCACATCTTGAATACAATTCCACATGGTATCTTCACGATGCAAAGATGCTTCTTGTAAGAGTACATCTTTTTCATAATCTAAACGTGCAAGCGAGCACCATGCAAAAACATCATCAAAAAAGTGATCGGCTTGTGTTAAAGCTTCAGCACTTTGTAATTCAAATAAATGATCCCAAAGCTCATCATGATTCCGACAATGCATTTTCAATGCAAGTTTTTGAATATATTGGCTGTGCGCAAAATAGCGTTCAGACATCAAACTTTTTTGTTGCCAATCGAGAGTAGTTTGTTCAGTCTTTAATGCACTTTGTTTTGCCCAATCAAGGTCAATAAATTTGACTTGAGCTTGAATTTTTTTCGCTTCTTGTATTGCGACCCATTCAGGTGAATATTCACAAAAAGGAAAGTAAGCTGAAAACAGTTCGGGTAACGGTTCAACTTCATTTTCAAACTCTTGGTCTACATTTACATCCAGTTCAGACTTTTTACTTGTTGTTATCTTTCTATCCGCTTTGATGAGCGATTGAGCTTGTGCAAAAATTGCAACAGGTGGTTGCGTTGCTGTGTTTTGTAAACTTTCGATTAAAAATTCAAAACTGGTCGGTGCTTCAATCAAGATGTGTGTGGGTTTGATTGCTGCAATATAGTGCTTCAAAGCATAGGCACACGCAGGGCTGTGATGGCGAACAGGGGCAAAATAAATATTTTGTTCTGCTAACTTTTGTTTAAGTTGAAATGACTGTGCTAATCGGTCAGGCATTTCATCAAATAGTTGAGTATTGCCACGATTATTTTCAGCTTGTTGCTGCATGCCCTTTTTCTGCATCATCAGAACTCACGGCTTGCATCAAAAAATGCTTTCCAATCCTCATCTTTACGCGAACGTTCTTTCACCACAGTATCTAAATAGTAGCGCATGCGTTTTGCATCATCAGGATTGTCTTTAAACACCACTCCAATTAACTGTTGGGCAATATGTTCAGCTTTTAATTTTCCATCACTCAAGTAAATTGCTTGTAAACCAGCGGCATGGGCAATATTCACTGCTTCTGCGGTAGACATAACGGCATCAGGGGTTTTTAAAGTTGCACCTTGTAAACTTTGACCTGTCCTCAATTCATTGAATACGGTGACTAGAAGTTCAATTACTTCTGGACGAATTTGAATTTCACTATATAAATTGGCGAGTTGCTGTTTAAGCTGTAAGCCAACCAATTCAATTTCAAATTGACGGTCACGAATCGGCTTAACGGTTTCAAAATTAAAACGACGTTTTAATGCAGCAGACATTTCATGTACGCCACGATCACGTAAGTTTGCAGTTGCAATAATGTTAAAGCCTTGAGTCGCATGCAAACTAAAATTTTGCCCCATTTCTGGAATCATCATTTGCTTTTCAGACAGTAAGGAAACTAGCACATCTTGAATTTCAGCAGGGCAACGGGTGATTTCTTCAAAACGAGCAAGTTGTCCATTTTTCATCGCATGGAACAATGGTGAAGGAATTAATGATTGATCTGTCGGCCCTTCAGATAAAAGCAAAGCATAGTTCCAAGAATATTTAATATGGTCTTCAGTTGTGCCTGCTGTACCTTGAATAGTCAGTTGTGAATTACCCGAAATTGCAGCACTAAATAATTCAGACAACATTGATTTTGCTGTACCAGGCTCACCGACTAACATTAAACCTTGATTGCCCATCAGTGTGACCAATGCACGATCTACGAGGGCATCATCACCGTAAAACTTTTTTTGAATCTCAAGCTTGGCATCACCTAAAATAAATGAACGAACGGCATAGGCTGACAGTTGCCATCCAGCAGGCTTTCTATGTTTATCTTGATCTTTTAGACGTTCAAGTTCTGCGTGGTATTTTTGTTCAGAAGTTGGTTTTATTTGCGTTAGAATATGATCGGACATTCTTGTAAATTCATAAAATTAAAGACTAATTTAATCTTAGTTAATAAATCACCGAAAGGATAGTTTGATCGTGTAAATGAGCGACAAGTTGTGTCATATTGGTTTGAATGATGAAAATGTTAAATTCTTTACTTCTTTAACGAATCAAAACATATTAAAGTTGAGATCAAGTGCAACTATGCCTAGTATCTTGAATAAATATAAATGGGTGAGCGAAAAGATGTCTGATTCAAATAAGAAGCAACGTGGTGGTTTTATTTCGAATGCTTTTGGCGTAGCTAAAAAGCTCAGCTCAACAGGATTGAATATTGCGAACCACATTGCGCCAGGAACAGTTGTAAAACTGACACAAAAGCCGAGCGAGGAAAATGTAATTAATGGCTCTGCTCGTGAAAAAAATTCTTTTGAAAAGAAAAACTACGATAATCCACAACAGATGATGCGTGAACATTTACCGAAAGTATCGAGTCAATTACTCGGACGACATTATAAAAAAATTAACAATGTGGCATCATTTATCTCACCCGATTTGAATGACAAATTATCGGATTATTTTTTCGATAAGCTCAATGATTTTGTTTCACAATTGTCTTCTGTCGAGGCGTTGTTAAAAGAAGTTGGAGCAAAAAGTTTAGAAGAGCTAGCTAAAGACCCAGAACGTTCACAACGAATTAGTATGGCTTTATCTAATCAAAATAAAATTATTGCAGCCTTACAAGGTACGTTGACAGGCGCAACAGGGGTGATTGGTTCCGCCATTGATGTTCCAACTTCTTTGGCATTGGCACTGAGAAGTATTTACCAAACTGGTCGTGCATATGGTTTTGAGCTGAATGTGAATGATCACGATATTGTTGAATATATTTTTAAACAAATTGATTTGAGTTCTATTGCAGAAAAACATGCGCTTTTAGCTGCGCTAAGAACTTTTGCCAATGTCATGCAAACCCATAATGTGAATCAATTACAGCAATTATTAGGTTCTAATAATGATGCGGAATTAATTAAACGATTTATTGCCAATGAAGATGGTTCATTTAAATGGGCTTGGTTAGATCATTTACCAAAATTTGGATTTCTTAACAAACTTACACCTTTTGCAAGTGTCGGTATTAGTGCTGTTTATAGTGTGAATCTGGTGGATGAAGCGACGGATAAAGCGCAAGTGGTTTTCAATGGTGCAAGACAATATTTATTGAAGCATCCAGAAGAAAATATTGATGCTTTGAGTGCTTATGAAAAATCATTGCAAAAACTGACCCAAATAGAGCCATTACTTTTAACGGACAACAAAATTACAGATGTAAAAGTTGAAAGTATTACTGCCGAGCCTGGCGTAGATCGTATTGTGCAATCTAAAGATGCATCGGATCAAAAAGTTTTAGATGAAAAAGGTACAGAAGCTATAGTTAAATCGGCTACTAAAACAGTAGTCAAGGCTAAAAATACATCATCTAAGCCGACTGTTACAAAAACAGCTGAATCGAAATCAGATCAAGTAAAACCGATACCGGCTAAAACAACTCAAGTTACAGTTACTCAGGCTAAAACTACGGCTACTAAAGCAACTTCAGCGAAAGCGATACCCGTTAAAGTGAGTAAAGCGCGTACTGTAAAAAAACCAAATCCTGATACAAATGTAACAAACGAACAAAAAACGCAACAAAATTTGTCAGAAGTGGCGAAACAGCAAGAACAGGGTAAATAAATTACATTGCCGCATAAACGAAGTTCAATGCAAGCTACAGATGTAAAAACTGCTAATAATCAAGAGCAAAATGATGATATTAAAAAGATTTGAATAAAAAGTTAGCATCACTAACGGTTAAATTTGTAGTGAAAACTTGAAATGGTCGATATTTGACAGTCTGTTGAATGTTGACCATTTTTGCATCTTGACTTACAATTGCATGCCCTCAAAAAGTAGTAATTTTTTGAGGCTTTTTATTAACGGGAGATTTGCCAAATGGCAACAACGAATCAGTTGATCCGTAAGGGTCGTACGACTTTGGTTGAAAAATCAAAAGTTCCAGCGTTGAAGGCTTGTCCACAACGTCGTGGTGTTTGTACACGTGTTTACACAACTACACCTAAAAAACCTAACTCAGCAATGCGTAAAGTTTGCCGTGTTCGCTTAACTTCAGGTTTTGAAGTTTCTAGCTATATCGGTGGTGAAGGCCATAACCTACAAGAGCACAGTGTTGTTCTTATCCGTGGTGGTCGTGTTAAAGATTTACCAGGTGTACGTTACCATACCGTTCGTGGTTCTTTGGACTGTGCTGGCGTTAAAGATCGTAACCAGTCTCGTTCAAAATACGGTACTAAACGTCCTAAGAAATAATTCGTTAAGAATTAGTTTCTTTAGACCATAGAACCGCAATCCTTTATCGTCTCGCTCTGATTTCTGCATTTATTTTGTGAAATTCAAGCGACGTGTAGTAAGGCCAGTGAATAGCACAGGACACTTTGTGCTGATACTGGATAAACCTGAAGTGTCATATTTATAGGTAGTTTAAAATGCCAAGACGTCGCGTAGTCGCTACTCGTGAGATCCTTCCGGATCCAAAATTCAGTAGCCAAACAATCGCTAAATTCATGAACCACGTAATGCAAGATGGTAAAAAATCTATTGCTGAAAGTATCGTTTACGGTGCTTTAGACCGCGTTCAAGAAAAAAACAAAGTTGACCCAGTTGAGTTTTTTGAAGCTACGCTTGAAAAAGTTCGTCCTATGGTCGAAGTTAAAGCACGCCGTGTTGGTGGTGCTACATACCAAGTGCCTATGGAAGTACGCCCATCCCGTCGTACTGCCTTAGCTATGCGTTGGTTAGTAGATGCTGCTGTTAAGCGTTCTGAAAAAACTATGGCTTTACGTCTTGCTGGTGAGTTGCTTGATGCAGCTGAAGGTAAGGGTTCGGCTGTTAAGAAACGTGAAGACGTGCATCGTATGGCTGAAGCCAACAAAGCATTCTCTCACTACCGTTTCTAATAGGTCTAGAGACCTTAATCAGGAAAGTGGCAAATTGATTTCATTGATTTGCTATCAAAGCGCTTTAAGCTGTTTTGCAGCTTAAAGCGTCCTGTTTTAAACAACAAAATTTAGGAATGCAAGAAATCATGGCTCGTAAAACCCCAATTTCTCGTTACCGTAACATTGGTATTTCAGCTCACATTGATGCTGGTAAAACTACGACCACAGAACGTATTTTGTTCTACACAGGTGTATCTCACAAAATTGGTGAAGTACATGATGGTGCAGCAACAATGGACTGGATGGAACAAGAGCAAGAACGTGGTATTACAATCACTTCAGCTGCGACTACTTGTTTCTGGTCGGGAATGAGTAAGCAATTCCCAGAACACCGTATTAACGTAATTGACACACCAGGACACGTTGACTTCACAATCGAAGTTGAGCGTTCTATGCGTGTTCTTGACGGTGCGTGCATGGTTTATTGTGCTGTAGGTGGTGTTCAGCCTCAGTCAGAAACTGTGTGGCGTCAAGCAAATAAATATAAAGTGCCTCGTTTAGCATTCGTGAACAAGATGGACCGTACTGGTGCTAACTTCTTCCGTGTTGTTGAACAAATGAAAACACGTCTTGGTGCAAGTCCTGTACCAATCGTTGTGCCAATTGGTGCTGAAGACAACTTCCAAGGTGTTGTTGACTTACTTGAAATGAAAGCCATCATTTGGGATGAAGCTTCTCAAGGTATGGAATTCGCGTATGGCGATATCCCTGCTGACCTCGTTGCTACTGCTGAAGAATGGCGTATCAACATGGTTGAAGCTGCTGCTGAAGCTTCAGAAGAGTTGATGGATAAATACTTAGAAGAAGGTGATCTTTCTAGAGCAGAGATCGTTGCGGGTATTCGTACACGTACACTTGCTTGTGAAATTCAGCCAATGCTTTGTGGTACAGCATTCAAAAATAAAGGTGTTCAACGTATGTTGGATGCTGTTATTGAATTCTTACCATCGCCTACTGAAGTTAAGCCAATCGAAGGTATTCTTGACGACAAAGCTGAAACTAAAGCGATTCGTGAAGCATCTGACGAAGCTCCGTTCTCTGCACTTGCATTCAAAATTATGAATGACAAGTTCGTAGGTAACTTAACTTTCGTACGTGTATATTCTGGTGTGCTTAAACAAGGCGACCCAGTTTATAACCCAGTTAAAGCTAAGCGTGAACGTATTGGCCGTATCGTGCAAATGCACGCAAACGATCGTCAAGACGTTGAAGAAATCCGCGCTGGTGATATCGCTGCATGTGTAGGTCTTAAAGACGTTACAACTGGCGATACATTATGTGATGAGAAAAATGTCATCACTTTAGAGCGTATGGAATTCCCTGAGCCAGTAATTTCTTTAGCTGTAGAGCCTAAGACAAAAGCTGACCAAGAAAAAATGTCTATCGCTTTAGGTCGTTTGGCTAAAGAAGATCCATCGTTCCGTGTTCGCACAGACGAAGAATCTGGTCAAACGATTATTGCTGGTATGGGTGAGCTTCACCTTGACATCCTTGTTGACCGTATGAAGCGTGAATTTGGTGTTGAAGCGAACATTGGTAAACCAATGGTAGCTTACCGCGAAACAATCAAAAAGACTGTTGAGCAAGAAGGCAAATTCGTACGTCAAACAGGTGGTAAAGGTAAATTCGGTCATGTATATGTTCGTTTAGAACCTATGGATGTCGAAGAAGCTGGTAAAGAATACGTATTCGCTGAAGAAGTTGTCGGCGGTACTGTACCTAAAGAATTCTTTGGTGCGGTAGACAAAGGTATTCAAGAACGTATGAAAAATGGTGTATTGGCTGGTTACCCTATTGTGGGTATCAAAGCGACATTATTTGATGGTTCTTACCATGATGTCGATTCTGATGAATTGTCGTTCAAAATGGCTGGTTCGTACGCATTCCGTGATGGTTTCATGAAAGCAGATCCAATCTTGCTTGAACCTATCATGAAAGTTGAAGTTGAAACTCCAGAAGACTACATGGGCGATATCATGGGTGACTTAAACCGTCGTCGTGGTATGGTTCAAGGTATGGACGATTTACCTGGTGGTACTAAAGCAATTAAAGCTGAAGTTCCATTGGCTGAGATGTTTGGCTACGCAACGTCTATGCGTTCTATGTCTCAAGGTCGTGCGACTTACTCTATGGAATTTGCGAAGTATGCTGAAACTCCACGTAACGTGGCTGAAGGCATCATCACTAAGTTCCAAACTGGCGGTAAAAAAGGTGACGACGAGTAATCTTTCGATTACTATAAGTCCCAAACTAATTCATAGTTAAAACCAAATGCTCATGAGCTAACCCTCATGAGTTATTTAAAAAGGAAGATCTCATGGCTAAGGCTAAGTTTGAACGTAATAAGCCACACGTAAACGTGGGCACAATTGGTCACGTCGACCATGGTAAAACAACTTTAACGGCTGCGATTGCAACTGTATGTGCTAAAACTTTTGGCGGTGAAGCGAAAGATTACGCTGCAATTGACTCTGCACCAGAAGAAAAAGCACGTGGTATTACAATTAATACTTCACACGTAGAATATGATTCTCCAGCTCGTCACTATGCGCACGTAGACTGTCCAGGTCACGCCGATTATGTTAAAAACATGATCACTGGTGCTGCTCAGATGGATGGTGCGATTCTTGTATGTGCTGCGACTGATGGTCCTATGCCACAGACTCGTGAACACATCCTTCTTTCTCGTCAGGTTGGTGTACCTTTCATTCTTGTATTCCTTAACAAGTGTGACCTTGTTGATGATGAAGAATTACTTGAATTAGTTGAAATGGAAGTTCGTGAACTTCTTTCTACTTATGACTTCCCAGGTGATGACACTCCAATCATCCGTGGTTCAGCTTTGGCTGCACTTAACGGTGAAGAAGGTCAGTATGGCGTTCCTGCTGTTCTAGCTCTTGTTGAAGCGCTTGATACTTATATTCCACAACCAGAACGTGCTATCGATAAGCCATTCTTGATGCCAATCGAAGATGTATTCTCTATCTCTGGTCGTGGTACTGTAGTAACTGGTCGTGTTGAAGCTGGTATCGTTAAAGTTGGCGAAGAAATTGAAATCGTTGGTATTAAAGATACAGTTAAAACAACTGTAACTGGCGTAGAAATGTTCCGTAAACTTCTTGATGAAGGTCGTGCGGGCGAGAACTGTGGTGTTCTTCTTCGTGGTACAAAGCGTGAAGACGTACAACGTGGTCAAGTACTTGCTAAACCAGGTACAATTAAGCCGCATACTAAGTTTGATGCTGAAGTATATGTACTTTCTAAAGAAGAGGGTGGTCGTCATACTCCATTCCTTAACGGTTACCGTCCACAATTCTATTTCCGTACAACTGACGTAACTGGCGCAATCCAATTACAAGAAGGCGTGGAAATGGTTATGCCTGGTGATAACGTAGAAATGTCAGTAGAACTAATTCACCCAATCGCAATGGACCCAGGTCTACGTTTTGCGATCCGTGAAGGTGGTCGTACTGTAGGCGCTGGTGTTGTTGCGAAAGTAACTCTATAATCGCTTTATAGTATAAAAAACGCTCCTTTTTAGGAGCGTTTTTTTTTGAATGTCAATTTAATAATCATAAACATCATATTTATACATGTTTGAGAAAATGAGGTGTGTATTTTGCTGTTCGGTGTATTTTTCTTTTTTATGTCATGGAAGTGCTAATTCAATTGATTGTCTAACAATTATTTTAAAACATGTCCCAAACTGATATTGGTATGACCTAATCTGCAATTATCCTAAACTTATAAAAACGTAATATAACAAAAGAGAAAAACAAACATAAAAAAATTGAGTGAGTAGTCGCTTAATAGGAGTTATTGCAATGAATGCTAAAGTGAATATTTCAAATCGTGCAGGTGCATCATTTCCAGTGCGTCGCATGGATTTTAATTTTGATCATGTGCCTGAATATTGGGCAGATGAGTCCGCAGGAATTACTCATTTTATGACAGCATTATCTGCATTATTTCCAGATGGTGAAAAACTATTTATCGATTCTGTACGTGCAGTTCGATATCACCCAGCAATTAAAGACAACGAAGCATTACAAAAAGAGATTAGTGCTTTCATTGGTCAAGAGGCAATGCACACCAAAGAGCATGAGAACTTTAATGCTTCTGCCAAAAAGTTTGGACATCGTGTTGATAAATATGAGCGTGAAACAGGTATTTTAATTCAAGGTGCGCGTAAATGGTTTGCACGTGCAGTTAAGCCATTTGGAATGACACAAGAGATGGTCGATTTAACAGCGACCACAGCATTAGAACACTTCACTGCAACTATCGCATCGCAACTGTTAGTCAATGGACATATTCAAAAATTAATGACTGATCCAACCATGTCTTATATGTGGTATTGGCATGCCGTGGAAGAAAATGAACATAAAGCAGTGGCTTACGATGTTTATGAAGCCGTATTTGGTAAAGGTATCAAAGCTTATGGTTTACGTACAACTGCTTTAGTGGTATCAATGGTGCTCATTTTTATAGCACAATCTTCATTTGTGATTCGTTTGCTCAAAGATGATGGTAAATTGAATTTTAAAGAACTTGGTATAATTTATAAATATGCTTATAGCCCATCTAAAGGCATTATTGCAGGTATGACCAAAGAGATGTTGGCATATTTCAGACCTGGTTTTCATCCAAATGATTTAGATACAGTAAGCTTGTTAGAAACGTGGAAAGCAAAGTTAGGTTTATAATTTTTCAGCAGAAATAATGAGATATCATTATTTCTGCTTCATTATTTGTATTAAGAAGCAACGGTAGTCGTTCTTTAATCTAGATTTTTAGATATTTTATTAGTGGTTTGCATAACCGAAAACATAAGTGAATTGTCAGCAGACTCTAGACTTATTTAATTAATTTCTTATAATTCTTTTTTTATCATGAGTTGATGAACGAAGATGATTCGTTTAATGCAAGCTTCAGACTTAGCTGCTGTTTCCCAAATTGAAAATTTAGTCCAAACTCATCCTTGGACGAAAAACCAATTTGAAGAATCAATCAATAGCCATGTGAGCACGGTGATTGAACAAGACCATCAAGTACTCGGTTTTTGTATTTTACAACCTGTTGTTGATGAAGCAAATCTTTTACTTATGGCCATTCATCCAAGCCAACAGGGTAAGGGTTTAGGTTATCAATTATTAGATGAGTCCATCGCCTTATTAAAAAATAATCCTGTTCAGATTTTTTTAGAAGTTCGTGAATCGAATAAAGCGGCAATCGCATTATATGAAAAATCAGAATTTCACCAAATTGATTTAAGAAAAAATTATTATCCAAAACCTGAGGGTGGTCGTGAGCATGCCATCATTATGGTGAAAACTTGTGGTGATGATTTTTCAAAATTATTTAAGTGACGTTTTTATTCATAGAAGCAGATGATGGATTGTGATTAAGTGTCTTTGATATTTTTAATGCTAATAATTAAAAATGAGCACCTTTTATGAATCGCTTAGGTGCTCTACACATTCATTGGTGATTGACTATTTGATTATCGGTTCATTCCACTCAGAGGGAAGTGTATTCATGAGTGTATTGCCAAGTTGTTGAATTTCATTCGCTTCTAAGTGACGATTGATCCGACGCCATTGACCATCTAAAAGTAATTCAAATGGTGTATATTGTGATTTGTAGTTCATTTTATTGGAGTGTGGTACCCAATAGCCTAAGTAAACATAATCTAAACTGAGCGATTTAACATATTCAATTTGTTTTAATACTGCAAATACGCCCAGCGAGCGTTTACTTTCATTTGGATCAAAGAAAGTATATACCGCAGAAATACCATCATCGAGTTGGTCACATGTTGAAACGCTAATGAGCCGATCATCTTTCCATAATTCTAAAAAGAAGCTATCCGAGCAACTATGAATTAAAAACTTTTCAAACTGATCATAACTGGGTGGGAACATATCACCATCTGCATGCCGTTCAATAATATAGCGTTCGTAAAGTTGATAATGTGTCTGAGTCGCATCTTGTGTAGATGTAATTTTAACCATTAAGTCTTGGTTGCGTTTCCACGCTTTCTTTTGTGCACTGTGCATTTTAAATTCCGCTACAGGAACACGGCAGGATAAACATTGTCTGCATAGGTGACATTCTGGGCGATAGACAAAGTCGCCACTACGTCTGAATCCTACACGAGACAATTCAGACAGCGTAACAACATCGATACGATGTACTGGGTCTAAAAAAACCATACGTGCAGATTTATCGTCTAGATAACTGCAATCATGTGGTGGGGTAATATAATATTGCAAGTCATTCAACAGGGACTTTGGATGATAAGAATTCATAAATCATGTCCCTCCTTTTATTATTCATTCCGTTAAGCGTGAAAAACTCGCTATTGTTTTACTTGAAAATACACGCTCTTGATAACTTTTCCAATCTATAGAGGGGTGTTTTATTACATCTTGTAACGATTTTAAGTATGCTTGACGAGAAATTGTACAAGCACCCATGCTTAGTAAGTGCTCATTGACTAATTGGCAATCAATCCAAGGTAAATTATTTTCATGTCCTAACAGCATGAGTGTATAAAAAGCCATTTTAGAAACATCCGTTTGTGTACTAAACATGGACTCCCCAAAACAACCATGTCCAATTGTTACGCCGTAGAGTCCACCGACAATTTTATTTTGATCCCAAACTTCTACGCTATAGCCATAGCCTGCATTAAATAGTTCACAATAACCTTGAATGATATCTTCTGAAATCCATGTTTCATCCGCATAGCTACGCGGTAGGGAACATGAACGAATGACCTGTTCAAAGGCATGATTAATTGTGATTTTATAATCAAACTTCTTCATGTTACGCAGTAATGATTTACTCGGGTGATAATCATTTGGGCGGATAATGCAACGAGGTTCAGGACTCCACCAACAAATCGGTTCGCCTTCTGAAAACCATGGGAATAATCCGTGTGTATAAGCTTCATAAAGTGTAGAGGGGCTTAGATCTGCACCAATACAAATCAGACCTTGCTCATCTGGATCCGAAGCAATGGGGTCTGGAAATATAAATTCTGAAGGCGGAAGTTTGGACACGTTCTATCATCAAATAAAGAGATCAGCCTTATCATAGCTGATCTTTGTGATGATTGAATAATTCTGTAAGCTGAGATGTTATGCAAAAAGCTTTAATTGTTTGGCAATTTTTAACTTATCACTTTGGATAAAATGTTGTGCTTTTTCTTGCAATATTTCTAAGCTCTTTTTGCGGTCAGAAATTGAATTTCCTTCATTATCTAAAACTTTCCAATTCAATTTTTCCAAAATGTTCTGAATGTATTCAGCAAAGTGCTTTGCCGTATTCAAACCATCGATAAAATGAGCACGGTAGTATAATTGGCTAAATTGATCTACAGGGATGCCAATGCCTGTGATTGGGCAAGCTAAGACTTGGTAGTTTTGATGGAAACTCGCTTGATCTATCAGGAAGCGGTTTAATTGATGTGAATGTTCAATCTGTGCTGTTGTTGCAGGATGCTGTAAGCAAGGCATAGCGAGCCCTAAATGCGTCAAAATCACCAAGGCATTTAATATCTGCGCATAGCTTATATTTGGAATGGCTTTTTCTAACTCGGCAACCGTTTGTGGTACATAATCAAGTTTTTTGAAATGGTCGCCTAAAGGTGCATAAATATCTTGGATTAAATTGAATTCACCTAAATATCCATTAATCGTTTTAGGTAACGTTTCTGGTGCAGTCAGTAAAACGAAAGCAGTATTTTTGAGGCGCTGTTCAGTTTGTAAAGAGGTTAAATTATTTTTTCCACGGATGAATAAATCTTTCCTAAACTGTGTATTGGCAAAATAATCACGACATTGTTCTTTGAAAATAGGGTGCTCAATTTGATTGAGAAACTCTTGGTGTTCTGCAGTAAAATTAATGTTATTTAATTGTGTATTTAAATCGGTTGAACCTGCATAAGTCAGTTTTACATCTTCTAAAGTTCGAACCACTTGTTGGAATGAAAAGCATTGCCAATCTTGGTTTAAATATTCATGAATTAAATAATTTGGATTCTGATTTTGTAATTCTTGAACTTTACTTAAAGCATTAGGATTGCGTTTTGCAAAGTTTGGATTTTGTTTTAACAGTGACTCGCTAAATGCCAATGAATCTTTTACTTTTTGAATCGGGTTGGTACTCGTACTATTAAATTTAAAATGGCTATGGAAAAGTTCACGAATAGGCATATTTGCTGCCCATCCCGTAAGGCAGTTATAACTGATATAGACAATACCATTTGGCTTTAAAAATTTACGAATGAATTTTAAAATAATATGTTGATTTTCATGACTAATCCAACTCCAGATTCCATGTAGGCTGATCGAATTGAACATTGGTAAATCTTTTTCAAGTAACTCTTCAAAACTCGCATCATAAAAATGATGCGGTACAAGGCATTGTTCAGCAAGGGTATTCGCATGCGCTGCGTGTGCAGGATTAAAGTCTGTACCATAGAAAGTACCAAAGTTTGAAGTCGCATGTACATTTAAGCTGACACCTTGCCCAAAACCCAATTCACAATGATTGTGCTCTAGGTCTGCACTTGAACAATCTACACCATTGAGAAGTAAACAAAATTTCTGAAAGTTCGGACTTAAATCTTTATAATAACCGAAGGTATAGTTTACTTCTGTTTGATAACCATCTGTCCATGCTGTCGTCATTATTTTCTCCTGTATTAATTTTATAAAATTATTTAGATATTTATATGTTAAAAATAAATAAACCGCTATATCAGCGGTTTATTTTTACAAAAAATTTAGTTTAATTAGTTATTCTAACCCATCTAAATAACGGTCTGCATCTAATGCAGCCATACAACCTGAACCTGCAGAAGTAATTGCTTGGCGGTAAACATCATCTGCAACATCACCCGCAGCGAAGACACCTGCAACAGAAGTCGCAGTTGCATTACCCGCTGTACCGCTATGCACTTGAATATAGCCATTACGTAATTCAAGTTGACCTTCAAACATTGCCGTATTTGGTTTGTGTCCAATAGCAACAAACATACCAGTAACATCAATATCTTGCGTTGAGTCATCTTGCATTGATTTAATACGTACAGCAGTTACACCTGAGTTGCTATCACCCAAAACTTCTTCAACAGCATGATTCCAAATAATGCTGATTTTGCCTTCTTTCACTTTTTCAAAAAGATGATCTTGAAGAATTTTTTCAGAACGCAACTTGTCACGACGGTGAACTAACGTGACGTGTGAAGCGATATTAGATAAATATAATGCTTCTTCCACAGCGGTATTACCACCACCAACAACCATGACTTTTTGGTTTTTGTAGAAGAATCCATCACAGGTTGCACAAGCGCTGACGCCTTGCCCCATGTAAGCTTGCTCAGACTCTAAACCTAAGTATTGTGCAGTAGCACCTGTTGCAATAATTAAAGCATCACAGGTGTAATCTTCCATATCACCTTTGAGTACGAATGGACGAACGTTAACATCAACTTCATTGATATGATCATATAAAATTTCTGTGCCAAAACGCTCAGCATGCGCTTGCATACGCTCCATTAAAGCTGGACCTGTTAATCCTTCAGGATCGCCTGGCCAGTTATCGACTTCAGTCGTTGTCGTAAGCTGACCGCCCAATTGCATGCCTGCAATAAGGGTTGGTTTTAAATTGGCACGTGCAGCATAGACTGCTGCGCTATAACCTGCAGGACCAGAACCTAAAATAATTAACCGAGAGTGACGAGCGCTCATGAGTCATCCTTTTTTATAAAAAATATAGAAATTGATTGAATTATACGTGAAACTCTATCCAAGTTGTGTGGCTTAGATGTCGATAATATTGATCATCTAAATCGAATTGAGCTATATAGAGTAATCAAATAATATTGTTCAGCGTTTTCATAGAAATAAAACTATAATTTTCTAACAATGCTTTACAACAGACCCTAATAATAGTGCATCTTTTTTTAGAGAACAGGTGCATAATATAAGGATTTCTTCTCTCAAGAAAAGCTTAAAAGCTTCAGATAAGAGTCATTTGAATAATTGGTTACAGGATAGTATATGACTGCGGTGTCAAATGTTTATGCACAGCGCTTTTTAACAACAATATTCTTAATTTCATTTGGGATATATCTGTTTATTGCAACAGTAACCTATACACCCTTTGACCCAGGTTGGATGCACCTTTCGAGTGATACCCAACAGGTTTCAAATGCCAGTGGTGTAGCAGGTGCGTGGATTGCAGATTTATTGTTTGGTTTTTTAGGCTGGGCGAGTTTACTGATCCCTGTATTCTTATTTGTAGAAGCTGTACAAGTATGGTGGCCAAGAAGCTTTTTAAGTCTTCCTTTCCGTTATGCTGCGCAGTTTTTCATATTGCTTGCGACTTCAAGTTTACTGTATTTAATTTGGAATGTTCCTGCAGATACTTTGGAGAATGCGTCAGGTGGAATCATTGGTTATGAGCTTGGTGAAAGTTTATCTCAACTGATTACGATTTATGGTGCAGTAGTACTCATTTTAGTTTTATTGGGTATTTTATTTACTTTAGCATTTGGTATTCAATGGAATAAGACTTGGGCAATGCTCAAGGCAACACCTGCTTATTTACAAGAGCTATTTTATAAAAATGTCCCTGAAAGTGAGTCAGCTTTTGACTTAACGACGCCACATAATAATAAAAACGGTACGCATAAGCCTGAAACGATTACTGCTCAAGCTGAATTTATCGAGCCTGCTGAGTCAGAACAATCGCATGAGCATTTAGTGGTTAAAAATAGTAAGCATTCTCAAACGGCTGAACGTCTATTTGACGATATGGTTGAACATGAGCACAAAGCTCAGAATCAAATGCAATTCGATGATATTGCGGCTGATGGACTAGATGATTTGGAGTTCGAGCGTACTTTAGAAAAAGCTCATCGTTTAGAGCAAGACAGTCAACGTTCAGTGTCTTCTGGTGAAGTATGGAAAGCGCTGTATCAAGATCAGGATCATAACCGTGATATCGATGCTTTATTACGTGCTTCTGAAGATCAATCTGAAAAGTTACATCCAAATGATTTTCCAAGTTTACATCATCACCATAATTTTAATGGAAATATAAATCAAAATTTGAATCAACAAAAAGCATCTTTAGATTGGAATGATGATCAAGTCTTTGATGAGTTATTGGCTGTTGTACCCAAGGGGCAAACTGCAACGGACATTCATTCGCCATTCAATAGTGAAATCGTTCAATCACAGCATGATGCAAATCTAGCTGCTCAAATGGTTCAAACTGCTGCTACTGTGGCAGGCACTTCTATTGCAACAGTAAGTCTTGCGAATGAATTAGATGATTTAGCCATGCTTGCAGATGATGATTTTGCGGATCATCATATTCAAGATGCTCGCCAGGAGCATTTTCAAGATAATCGTCAAAGCAACGAAACAGACAATTATCAAGATAATCATCAAAATAGTTATCAAGATAGCGCTCAAAATAATCATCAAAGTAATGATCAAGACAACGACCAAAAAGATGATCAAGGTAACCTTCAAGACATTCATCAAAATATAGAAGTAGCAAGAACAACCAGCAGTTATGCTCAATCCACACCTTTTACTCGTGCCGAAATTCAAACCAGTTTGCAAACAACAGCATTGGTCAGTGAGGAAGAGAAAAACTTAATTGTTGCTGATAAAGATGCATTTAGAGATGCGTGGCAGGGCACGGCTGGAAGGCCCCAAGAACAATCGAAATCTGAATTAAATGATTTAGATGATGAGTTTGATTTAGATGCACCATTAACAGATTCATTTGGTCGCCCAATGTCACGTGCGATGCAAGTGGCACAAAAACGCCGTGATTTATCTACTTTGCCGGGTTTAGAGTTGTTAGATAAAGTTGATCCAAATAAAAAGGTTAATTTTACTGCAGAGCAATTATCACGACTATCTGAGCTGTTAGAAATTAAGCTACAAGAGTTTAACGTCAAAGCCAAAGTGATTGAAGCGCAACCGGGGCCTGTTGTAACACGTTTTGAATTGGATTTAGCACCTGGTGTTAAAGCCTCTAAAGTGACTAATATTTCACGAGATTTAGCTCGTTCCATGTCTATGTCATCTGTACGTGTGGTCGAGGTTATCCCCGGGAAACCTTATATTGGCATTGAAGTACCCAATAGCAGTCGTGAAATGGTACGCCTGATTGAATTACTTGAAAGCCCAATGTTTAAAGATCCATCGAGTATACTTTCGATGGCGATGGGTAAAGATATTTCAGGAAATCCAGTCATTACTGATTTAGGTAAAGCACCACATATGCTCGTTGCAGGGACGACAGGTTCAGGTAAGTCTGTTGCTGTTAACTCAATGATTTTATCAATGTTATTGAAATATACACCTGATCAATTACGCTTAATTCTTATCGATCCAAAGCAATTAGAATTAGCAAACTATAACGATATTCCACATTTACTCACACCTGTTGTGACTGACATGAAAGATGCAGTCAATGCTTTGAATTGGTGTGTGAATGAAATGGAGCATCGTTATAAATTAATGTCTTTCTTAAAAATTCGTAAATTGGCTGACTATAACCGTAAAGTTGAAGAAGCCATTGCCAATGGTGAAGATTTAATCGATCCCACATGGAAAGCAGGTGATTCTGCAACTCAAGAGCGAGCACCTCGTTTAAAACCGTTACCGTCGATTGTGATTGTTGCGGATGAATTTGCAGATATGATCATGCAAGTAGGTAAAAAAGCTGAAGAAATGATTACTCGTCTTGCACAGAAATCACGTGCTGCGGGTATTCATTTACTACTTGCAACCCAACGTCCATCTGTAGATGTGATTACAGGTTTGATTAAAGCCAATATTCCGACACGTGTGGCATTACGGGTAAACAGTAAAATTGACTCACGTACTATTCTTGATGGTAGTGGTGCGGAAGACTTACTGGGGCATGGCGATATGCTGTTTCTTGGGCCAGGTAAAATTGATGCTGAGCGTGTTCATGGGGCTTTTATTAGTGATGATGAAGTAAACCGTATTTGTGATGCGTGGCGTGAACGTGGTGATCCAGATTATGTCGATGAAATCTTAACGCCATATGATGAAGATCCGACTACCCGTGGTTTTGAAGATAGTGATGGTGATCCAAACCGTGATGCCTTATACGACCAATGTGTTTCATTTGTATTAGAAACACGGAAAGTCTCTGTATCTTCATTACAGCGTAAGTTTAGTCTAGGTTATAACAGAGCAGCACGTATTGTCGATCAAATGGAAGAGCAAGGTATTGTGAGTTCTCAGGGCGCAAATGGTAAGCGTGATATTCTCGTTTAAAGGAAAACAGTTGCAGTGAGTAGACGCTCATTGCAACTGTCCTGTCAAAGTCAAATAAAGTCCAAACATCATAAATATCCAAAAAATAGAACAAATAATCATGACAATAATTTGCGCCGTATTAAACTTCTCTTGCTCGATTACGACATATTGATTTGATGTTCTTTTTGCAAAATTCAATGCTTGAAAAGCAGGAATGATAAATACAACATTCAACAGTGATATGAGCCAAAATGGATCAGGTAAATTAGATAATAATGTGAAAAATAGAAATCCTAAAAACATTAAACTAGCAGAAAAATCCTTCGAGTAATTTTGCAATTTCGCATAGTCTTTTATTTTTTTAAATAATGGATAAAGAAAAAATATTGCAAAAATTGCTCGAGCAACAGGCATAATATTCAATTGATCTTTTTGCATGAAGAAACGCCATGCTTTAAATATCCACCATATTTGATAGAGTCCCATAGTTAGAACAGAGAGGATCAAGAATTTGTTTAAGCTAATGATTTTCTGTTCTTCAATGGTAGCAGGTTGTTGTTCAATTTCAGATGGTACAGGGTTCTTATTTAAATCGAGCATGTCTTATTCTTTTTTAATTGAGCATGAGAATTATAGATTTTAAATTTGGTATATTTCAATAAATATTAGTTAAATGGCAGTCTGATTTGAAAATATTCTAAAGTCTAAAATTGACTGATGCCAAGCAGTGAGTTTCAAAGCATATTTTTGAAGATAGATGAATGACAGGCTAAGAAAAAGCATAGTAAAACATGATTTTTCACATTAAAATAACGCTCTAGACTCAGTGGAATATTAAACATGCTCTTTGCCTTATGCACCCTAGTTTTTATTCATTTTTGTGCTTTGATTACACCAGGTCCAGATTTCTTTCTGGTTTCTCAAACGGCTATCAGTCGTTCACGTAAGCAGTCGATGTTTGTTGTTTTGGGGATTACAGCAAGCGTGATGGTTTGGGCACTTTTGGCATTGTTGGGTCTAAATATTATTTTTGAAAAAATGGCTTGGTTAAAACAAGTAATGTTAGTTATTGGTGGGATTTATCTGTGTTGGTTAGGTTTTCAAATGCTTAGATCAGCATTCAGTAAAAAACCAGCCACAGAACAGCATCACTTTGAACTTCCACAAAATAATCTGCATTTTTTCTTAAAAGGCTTACTCACCAACTTATCTAATCCTAAAGCAGTGATTTATTTCGGCAGCGTATTTTCGGTCTTTTTAGCCAATCCTGCTTTAGATGGCGTACATTCTCTATTATTCATCATCGTGTCTATAGAAACATTGGTTTGGTTTAGCTTCGTGGCATTTGTATTTTCATTACCAAGTTTTAAAGCAGCTTACCAAAATTCTGCAAAATGGATTGATGGAATTTCTGGTGGAATCTTTACAGTGTTTGGTGCATATTTAATTGGTAATCGATAAGATTGAATCAGAATATTTTTAAATAAAATTATGATTAATCAGTAACTTGTGTTTTTGTCACTCATAAATTTATGCTTAATAAAAGTATTTCTAGAATTGATTCATTAAATACTTCATCCATAAAAAAACCTGCAATATGCAGGTTTTTTTATCTAATTAAAAGTTACGCAAATTTTGCTAGAACTTCTATAAATCCATCTTTTTGACGTGGATATTGTGCAATGACATCATGAATACGCTGACCTTCGGGATTGGTTCCATTCAGATCACGACCATCTGCAACAAATTTTGTTAAAAGGCGTTCATAATCAAAAGGACGCATATGTTTGAAAGCGTGATAAAGCACATGGAAATCACCATTCACCCCTTCAGGAGGAAGTTGATCTAAATAGGCAAATACACGCTCGTCTGACCATTCTTCATTGAACGTTGCTGGCTGTGAAAGTGCCATAACAGCATCTCCTCAAAATTAAAAATACTTGGATATATTTCATCATTATAAAAAAATTATTGCTGTTCATTATCATAAAATATGCAATAGATTGATGAAATTTGTCGAAGAAAAAGGGCAAAATATGCATCACAGGAAAAGCGATTCTTTTTCTCTGCGCCATATTTTGCCCTGAATCTATTTACTTGACTAATCAATAATAAAATTAATGTTCTTCAGGTAAATTGATATTCATTTCCAACATTTCAATATTCGCTTCAGAACGAACTTGCATTTGAATGTGTTGTTCATCTACGCCACGGACATAACGATTGACCACTTGCATGATTTCTTTCTTCATTTGATCAATCTTGTCTTGGCTTAGACGTTTACCCAAACCATTTTCAGAAGCAACAATAACTTTTAAGCGATCTTTAGCAGTTTGGGCGCTAGATGGTTTGTCATCATTACTGAAAAGTTTACTCCAAAATCCTGCCATTTCTTACGCTCCAAATAATCGTGCTAACCAACCCTTTGGTTTCACTGTAATGTGACGATAAGGGCGGTCTTCACCGAGGAAACGTGCCACTAAGTCATCGTATGCTTGACCCGCAGAAGCTTCATGATAAAGAATAACGGGTTTACCTTCATTCGAAGCTTGCAACACACTTGGACATTCAGGAATAACACCTAAAGTTGGAACACGCAAAATATCTTTAGAAATATCGTCAATCGTTAACATTTCTTGTTTATCAGCACGTTCAGGGTTAAAACGTGTGATACATAAATGTTTACGAATACGCCCTTCATTGTTTTCAACTTTTTTAGTTTTACTGTCGAGCATACCAATAATGCGGTCTGAATCTCGAACAGATGAAATTTCTGGGTTGGTCACAATGATCGCTTCATCTGCATGATACATGGCTAAAATCGCACCACGTTCAATCCCCGCAGGTGAGTCACAAATAATATAATCAAATTCTTGTGAAAGTTCGTCCATTACACGCGCCACGCCATCATCGGTCAAGGCATCTTTATCACGTGTTTGTGACGCAGGAAGAATATATAAGTTTTCAATTTCTTTATCGCGGATTAACGCTTGTTGTAAACGAGCTTCATTGTTCAAAACATTAACAAAGTCATAAACTACACGGCGTTCACAGCCCATAATTAAATCTAAATTACGTAAACCTACGTCAAAATCAATAACTACAGTTTTATGACCACGAAGGGCTAAACCTGTTGCGAAAGATGCGCTCGTCGTAGTTTTACCTACGCCGCCTTTGCCTGATGTAACGACAACAATTTTGGCCACCGAATCCACTCCTGTTATGGTCATCCCTTTTATGGGGATCTTTTATGGTGTTTAATTTAATACATTAAAATTGAAGAGCTTCAAATACAAGCTCTTGTTGATCATTCAAGTGAATATGTGCAGCTTTTTTTACCAGATCTTGTGGAATATCATCAGCTACACAATATGTTCCCGCAATTGAAACTAATTCGGCTTCAAGTGAATGACAAAATATTCTTGCAGCAGTATTACCGCCCGCGCCTGCAATGACTCTACCACGAACACTGCCATAGATATGTATATTTCCTGAAGCAATCACTTCAGAACCACTATTAATGCCAGCGTTGAGGATAATGTCACCATGATCTTGAACGAGACATTGTCCAGTACGTAAAATTTCATCATGATAAGACGTAATATGACGAATAGTTTTCACTGGTTCAGCTGTTGGTTTTTTATCTTGTACCGCAGGTGAAGCAGGTTCTTTTACAGGTGTTTCAACAACTTGTTCTTTGCTTGCTTTAATACGCTGTAAAGGGCGATCTGATGGCAAAACAGGGAACTGAATTGCACGTGCTTGATCGCCCAATAACCCATCAATCACAGCCATAGGCTGTAAATCAAGGCTAATAATCAATTGAATCAATGCAATAAGCTCTTGTTCAACGGTTGTGTCAATAATCACCAAAGCGCCTTGATAAGACGTTTCACTCATCATTGATGTTAATTGCTGGCGGATGGCATGATGATCATTTGTATCAAAGGTTAATCGGGTAAAATTAACCATTCTGCCTGTAATCCGTATATCAGCCATAATTATTCCTTAAAAGGCTTGTGACCTAAATTTTCTAACTCAAAGTTAATGTGTAAATAGCGCAAATGCTAGAACAAATTGACTGATTTCACTAGTAAAGATACAAATAATTTTAATCAAATGCCGATTCTTTGAATGGTTTAGTCTTTAGCTTGATCATTCTTATTCATTTCAAGTTGCCATTGTTTAACAGCAACTTGTTTTCGCAATGATTCTAAACTTTCATAGACTACAGATTCAACCAATTGTTCGAGCCTTTGATTCTCAATATTTAACTGGCTCAGTTTTGTCGATATCAACTGATACATTGCATTTGGATTGCTCGGACTTCCTTCCGTGAATGGTTGAATCAGTCCTTGAGTGATATTTTCACCCAATTGTTGACCTATGTTTTGAATTTGGTTTTCAATCATGCCACCTGCAATTGGGATTAAACGCAGTAATTGGGTTAACTGTGGTGTATCTTCAATGGCTTGGCGAACAATTTGCCCCACATTATTGGTAATGAGATGACGTTGTGCGTTGAGTTCAGTCGCCAGTGATTCTTGTAAAACTTCTGCAACTGTTTTGGCAAAAATATCACGATGATGATCAACTAAATCATGAATAATTTTTTTATGACTTGAGCTGGTGTCTAATTCTTGTATTACACCATCAATCACAGTAATAACCACACGATCTGACAATTCTTCCATCACCACTCGATAATAGAATAAAACCCGTTTCATAATGCTATCTGGAATGACTTTATGCCCCATTTCATGGAAACGATAAGCAATAACCCCTGCACGAATAAGACGTAAAAAACGTAGATAAGGGCTAATCGCTAAAATTTCATACCAATGAATAAAGGGAAAGAAAAACCAACGTGCATGATGTTTATTGATAATGGCAATGAGCCAACGAACCAGTAGTTCGACAATTAGAAAGGTAATAAACCAACTTTCAGTTTTGATCACCCAAGGGTGTAAGTCCGTCTTATAGTATTGTAAAACTTGAGGTAAGTTAACGGTATCAAAAAACCAATTGCCAAAATTACTCATTAAAAAAGCATTGGCACATAAGCAAAATAAATTGAATACAATAATGAACATCATAAAGATGTCATAGGCTAAAAATAATTTCCAACCAGGAGTATCATGACGGATATGGCGCTTTTTATTATTATTTTTAGTTTCTGATATTGTTGGCTGCGATTCTTGCGCGGTCATTACCGTTCCTTTTAACGTTTAAAGCCTTTCATGATGGCCTAAGTTTCTATTATTCATGGTTAAGTCACAACATGAAAGATCTTGCTTGTTTAAAGCTGATATTTATTTTTCATTGCACTAATTAATTGGTCTTTCTCAGTCCACAATTCATCGACCCACGCTTGGAAGCGCTCACGATATTCTGCATCATCTTCATAATTGCCGCCAAGCACCCAATCTGGAATATTAATTTTACGCATATTGACAGCAATACGTGGAACGTCACCTAGCCAAAACTCACCATAACCTGGCGCGCCATTTGGATAGACAATGGTCATATCCATCAAAGCATCAATCTTATCGCCTAAAATATCCAAGGCTAATGCTAAACCACCAGCTTTCGGTTTAAGTAAATGGGTGTAGGGAGAATTTTGTTGTTGATGTTTTTCTGGCGTGAAGCGTGTTCCTTCCAAATAATTGAGCAGTGTAAAAGGCTGACTGAGCAATTGTTCACAAGATTTACGTGCTTCTTCCATATCACGAAATTTAAGTTCAGGATTTTTTGCAATTTGTGCTTTGGAATGACGTTTCATCATTGGGAAACCGAGTATTTTAAAAGCTTGCCCAACAAAAGGAATAAAAATAAGTTCCCACTTGGTAAAAAACCGTGTGAGCGGCATACGAGTCAAACCAAAATATTGATTAACCGTGGTGTCTACCCAACTTTGATGATTGCAGGTCATTAAATAACGACCTTGCATATTCAAATCTAAATCATCATCTACGGTAATATCCCATTGTGTATTCGGTAGTATATGGTCAATTAACCAATTATTAATACCGAGCCAACTGTTGGTAATATTGATATTGGTTTCATCAACTTTTTGTGATTTTTTAAAAAGTTTGGTTAGACCAAGTGCCAGTACTGGCGGTCCGTGAAAAAAGGTACTGCCAGTGATTACACTACCGACGATAAGTCCTTTTGTAATTTTTTTTAAGATAGGTTGTTTCTGTTGCAAAGGTGACATAGAACAGTCCTAATGAATTATTGTGTTTTCGAATAAAGTATTAAATATAGTCGTTTGGCTAAAAATTAAAAAGGGCATTTATAAACTGTGTACAAATTATGATGATCACATTTGCAAACTTTGCACCATATATTACGAAATGTAAAAAAATGTGAAACTTTTAACAAAATGCCAATAGTGAAATGTTATTTTTTATAACAAAATCAAGACTAACAAAAAACACAACTTGGAGGCATGCGATGCGTGCACTTTTAATTACAGCAGCAGTAGCAGGGGCTTTGGCACTTTCTGGCTGTCAATCAACTGGTAATAACATCGGTGGTTTGGAATACGACAAATCTGCTTTAGGCGGTTTGATCGGTGCTGCAGCAGGCTATGGCTTGTCTCGTGGTAATGCCAACTCTTCAGCTCAAAACAACCGAGCTGCTGCGATCGGTGCAGTTTTAGGTGCGGGTACTGGTCTTTATTTAGACAATAAAGAGAAAAAACTTCGTCAACAAATGGCGGGTAGCGGTGTTGATGTTGGCCGTAATCCAGATGGTTCTGTTGCGTTAATCATGCCAGGCAGCATTACGTTTGATACGAACAAATCTACAATTAAGCCGAATTTCTACGCAACGTTAAACAAAGTCGCTCAAACGTTAAATGAAGATAACAAGAGTGTGATTCTTGTTTCAGGTTATACAGATAATACAGGTAATGATTCAATTAACATTCCATTGTCTCAAAACCGTGCTTCAGCCGTTGCAAGCTATTTAAGAAGCAAAGGCGTATCTAGCCGTATCGATACTCAAGGTTATGGTTCACAAAATCCAATCGCAGATAACTCTACTGCTGCTGGTCGTGAACAAAACCGTCGTGTAGAAATTAGTATTTACGCTGCTAAATAAAAAATTGTAATAGAATTAGCACTATTTTTTAATTGAAAGCTAAGAATCGAATCATAGTTTGCTATGATTCGATTTTTTATTGTCTAAATTTTCATTATCAAAAAATAGGGGGAATATATGCGCACACTTTTAATTTCTACAGTTGTTGGGGTATTGGCACTTTCTGGTTGCCAAAATATGGAATATGACAAAGCGGCAATTGGTACTGGTCTTGGTGCTCTGTTGGGTGCAGGTCTTGCTTATTCAAATGCAGATAAAGACAAAATGGGTCAAGCAGCTGCGATTGGTGCAGTTGTTGGCGGTGGTGCAGGTTTATTGCTTGATCAAAAAGAAAAGCGTTTACGTCAAGAACTTGCGGGAACTGGTGTTGACGTTGGTCGTAATCCAGATGGTTCGATCAATATGGTGATGCCAAGCGTAACTTTTGCAACGAACTCTGCAACGATTCAACCTAAATTCCAAGCTGCTTTGAATAATGTCGCACGTGTGTTGGCTGAAGGTGGTACATCAAGCAAACTTGCATTGGTTATTCATGGTCATACAGACAACACAGGGACAGATGCGATTAATAACCCATTGTCACAAAGCCGTGCCAACTCTGTAATGAACTATTTATCGACGCAAGGTATTTCTTCTGCACGTATGTCTGCGCGCGGTTATGGTTCAAGTTCTCCAATTGCAGATAACTCAACTGCAGCAGGTCGTGAGCAAAATCGCCGTGTAGAAATTACAGTTTACGCAACGAAGTAAGCTGAATGTTTGATTTGGTGTAAAAGTATACCAATAATGTAGGTCACTTATTTTCATGTAAAATCCCAATCGGATCACAGTTTAGCTGTGTTCCGATTTTTTATTTAAAATTTCTGGAGAAATAAAAATAATGCGTAAATTAGTCATGACTACAATTTTAGCTACTTTTGCTCTTTCTGGTTGTCAGAATATGGAATATGACAAAGCTGCGATTGGTTCAACAGTCGGTGCAGTTTTGGGTGCTGGTTTAGCATATGCAAATGCGGATAAAGATAAAATGGGTCGTGCTGCTGCAATTGGTGCTGCACTCGGTGGTGGTGCAGGTCTATTACTGGATAAAAAAGAACAACGTCTACGCCAAGCACTTTCTGGCACAGGGGTAAGTATTAGCCGTAACCCAGATGGTTCTATTAACTTAGTAATGCCCAATGTAACGTTTGCAACAGGTTCTTCTAACATTCAGCCAGGTTTCCAAAATGTATTGACTGATGTAGGTCGTGTGTTATCTGAAGGAGGAACTGCGGGACAAGTGCGTTTAGCTATTTCGGGTCATACGGACAGTACGGGTTCTACTTCAACGAATAATCAACTATCTAAAAACCGTGCTAATTCAGTTTTACAATATCTTTCAGGTCAAGGTTTATCTGCTTCACGTATGAGTGCGAGTGGTTATGGCTCTAATCAACCTGTTGCGGACAATTCATCTGCGGCTGGCCGTGAACAAAACCGCCGTGTAGAAATTAAAATTTCAATATAAGCAGTTTTTTCATGCGATTAAATCTCTTAGCTTTGAGCATGATGATGCAATAGACCACCTTCGGGTGGTTTTTTATCCCCTTACTTTTTTAGTTGGAAACATTCACACAAAGCAATTTGCAAGACTCCTTTAGATGACTATAATCGAGCTCGAAGTTTTTAGAGGATGAACAATGTCAAAAGCAAGTCAGTTGAATGACAAGCAACTTGAAGCCATGAAGTACACTCAAGGACCCTTGTTAGTACTTGCAGGGGCAGGTTCAGGTAAAACTTCAGTAATTACAAGAAAAGTTGCTTATTTGGTTCAGCAATGTGGAATTCCTGCATATAAAATTACAGCAATGACTTTTACCAATAAAGCCGCACGTGAAATGAAAGAGCGTGTGAGTAAATTATTGGGTAAAGAAGAAGGAAAAGGTTTATCCGTTTCTACATTCCATACTTTTGGTTTAAATTTACTTCGTTTAGAGCTTAAAAATACCCCATTAAAAAATAACTTTTCGATCCTTGACGCAGATGATTGCAAACGTATTCTGATGGATTTGATGCACCGTGATAATTTGTCGGGTGCAGAAAGTAAAGAACTCGTTGCCAAAGCCATGAAGAAAATTTCGGATTGGAAAAATGATTTGATCATGCCTGAACAGGCACATAACACCTGTGAAACCACAGAAGATGTTCAATTCGCACACTTATATCAACTTTATGAACGTAATTTACGTGCTTATAATGCCGTTGATTTTGATGACTTAATTGTCATGCCAACGCGCTTATTACAAGACAATGCTGAAGTTCGAGATAAATGGCAAAATCGTATACGTTACTTGTTGGTCGATGAATATCAAGATACCAATACTGCCCAATATACTTTGGTGAAGCTTTTGGTTGGTGTAATGGGGCAATTCACAGCAGTTGGTGATGATGACCAATCTATCTATGCATGGCGCGGAGCAAAACCTGAAAATATGGCTTTGCTGAAAGAAGACTTTCATAATTTAAAAGTTATTAAGCTTGAACAGAATTACCGCTCAACCAGCCGTATTCTGAAAGCTGCAAACCATGTTATTGATAACAATCCACATATTTTTGAGAAAAAACTGTGGAGTGATAAAGGTCATGGCGAAGTTATTCGGGTGATTACGTGTCGTAATGATGACGATGAAGCAGAACGTGTAGTCAAAGACTTGCTCACTCATAAACTGATGAATGGTAAAAGCTGGAAAGATTATGCAGTGTTGTATCGTGGAAATTTTCAAGCGCGTGTTCTGGAAACTCACCTTCGTCAAATGCAGATTCCATACAAGCTTTCAGGCGGTCAATCCTTCTTCGGGCGAGCCGAAATTAAAGATGTGATGAGTTACCTGCGCATCATTATCAACCCTGAAGATGACAGTGCGTTCTTACGTGTGATTAATACACCAAAGCGCGCAATTGGTCCTGTAACCTTGGAAAAGCTTGGTTTATTTGCACAAGAAAATCATTTATCGCTTTTAACAGCAGCAAGTGATCAGCGTTTGACGATGGTGATGCCAAAAAAAGCCACCACGCAATTGGCTGAGTTTGCTGAGTTTATTAATAATTTCACCCGTGAATTGTTGGATGATGATGAACCCGTGCCGAAAATTCGTCAGATGATGAATGAAGCAGGCTATATCGACTATCTTAAAGAAACGGCGGCGACACCTGCACAAGAAAAAACCAAGATTGATAATATTGAAATGCTGTATAGCAGTATTCAAAGTTTGATCAATCGTGCCGAAGATGTAGATGAAAAGAACATTGAAAGTGTAATTCGTAAATTGGTGTTGCTCGATATGCTTGAACAGCAACAGGAAGAAGAAGACACAGATAAAGTGAATTTATTAACACTACATGCATCGAAAGGTTTGGAATTTCCATTCGTTTACATTATGGGCTTAGAGGAAGAATTACTTCCGCATAAGAACTCAATTGCGGCAGAAACTATCGAAGAAGAACGTCGTTTAATGTATGTGGGTATTACCCGTGCGCAGCAAGGTTTGACTTTAACATTAGCCGAACAGCGCAAAAATGGTGGTCAAATGAAGCAGATGACACCAAGTCGCTTCTTAGATGAATTACCGCAAGATGATCTGGACTGGTTAGGGCGTAAGAAAAAGATCAATGAACATATCGATCCTAAATTACAAGCTCAGCAATATTTACAAAATTTAAAAGCTTTATTGAAAAAATAAGCTGATATAAATTTTATTTTTCTCCCTCTAGGGCTGTTGAGTATTTCATACATGGCTTGCGTTGTCGCAAACATTGAAGAATCATGAATAGCCACTGATTACATTGATTTATTAGGATTTCAATATGAAAGTTCAGGTTAAAGTACTTGACCCACGTTTAGGTCAAGAATGGCCAATGCCAACTTATGCAACGACTGGATCTGCAGGTTTAGATTTACGTGCTTGTGTAGACGAAGCGACTCAAATTGAACCTGGACAAACAGTTTTAGTTAAAACGGGTTTAGCTATTTATATCGAAGACGTTAATTTTGCAGGTTTGGTTTTACCTCGTTCAGGTTTGGGTCATAAACACGGCATCGTATTGGGCAACTTGGTTGGTTTGATCGATTCAGATTACCAAGGTGAGCTTATGGTTTCTGTGTGGAATCGTGGTCAAACGACATTTACATTAGAGCCAGGCGAACGTTTGGCACAATATATTTTAGTTCCAGTGGTTCAAGCACAGTTTGAACTTGTAAATGAGTTTGAAGCTTCAGAACGTGGTGCAGGTGGATTCGGTCACACTGGCAAAAACTAAAAATTTATACAATAAAAAGCCTGATAATTCAGGCTTTTTATACAATGATTTGATTTGTAACAAAAAGTACATATTCAATATATCTAAAAGTTGAATATAGTATGCATAATTTATATGTGTATGCTTTTAACCCTAAATAAAGCTTCTCAATAATTAGCCATGTCACTATTCAACAATAGTGTACTCGCCATATGATTCAGGGTTAAGCAAGTAGAAGTTTTGCTTATGATTAAAACCAATAATTTTCCATTTCAAATTTTCCGTGCCTATGACATTCGTGGGAAAGTTGATGTAATGCAACCTGAAATAATTCAGGGAATTGCACAGGCTTTGGCAAATCAATTTTTAGAAAATGGTCAGTTTCAGATCACTCTTGGCTATGATGCCAGATTAACGAGCCCTTATTTTGCTCATATCATTAAACAAGTATTCCAAGAAAAACAAATTCAAGTGATTGAAATAGGCTGTTGTTCTACGCCACAACTCTATTTTGCTGCTCGTAATAGCGATGGTAACGGCATTATGGTGACTGCAAGTCATAATCCAAAAACCGATAACGGGATTAAATGGATTATACAAAGTGAGCCACCATCACCTGAAATGATTCAAAATATCGGTGTTCAAGCTGCACAATATTCACAAAATGATCATATTCACGCCAGTGTGCTGAGTCAGTCGATTACCCATCAAATAAAAACAGAATATTGTGTCTCTTATCAAGCAGCATTATTAAACGATATTGAGCTTTCTAAGCCGTTAAAAGTGGTTATTGATGGTTTAAATGGTTCGGCAGGTTTTTGTGCCAATTTGGTTCTCAAAAAATTAGGTTGTGAAGTCATCGCAATTCGTTGTAATGCGGATGGTAATTTCCCAGACCATGCACCAGATCCATCTCAAGCCACGCATTTAGAATTATTGCGACAAAATGTATTGAATCATCAAGCAGATATCGGTATTGCATTGGATGGTGATGGTGATCGAGTCGTGCTACTAGATGAACATGCACATATTATTTCCGCAGATCGTTTATTGGCTTTATTTGCACAAATTTGTCTAAAAAATCATCCTCAACATGAAATTGTTTTTGATGTGAAGTGTTCTTCAATGGTACGCCAAGCCGTAGAACGTTTAGGCGGACATCCGAAAATGCTCCGTACTGGAAGCAGCTTTTTACGTAAATATATGTCGCAATCTAAAGGGCGGGCTGTATTTGGCGGAGAATATGCAGGGCATTATGTATTTAATGATGGCCGTGGCATGGGCTATGACGATGGTTTATATGCTGCATTGCGTGTCATGGAATATATGTGTTTATTTCCTGAAGCCAGTTTATCCGAGATATTCGCGTCTTATCCCGATCGTTTTTATACCGAAGATACCTATATAAGTACCCATCAAACCGATCCACAAACTGTGTTGAATGAAATTGAACATTTAAGCCAAAATTTTCCTGCAACGCTCAGTAATATCGACGGGGTTCGTCTTGATTTTGATCATGGTTTTGGAATTATTCGTGCATCAAATACGGGTGAGTATTTCACAGTACGCTTTGATGCAGATTGTCCAAATCATTTAAATGAAATTCGTCAGACATTTGCGTCTATGCTCAGTGATCGTTATCCTATGATCGCTCAAGATATTCTTCAAGCACATTGATTGGTATTGCATCCACAGCATTTATCAGTCTAATCCATACAGTTCATTAAGGAGAGGCGAATGCCACAGCAGCATACTGGCATCGACAAAGCACAAATATTGACTGAAGCTTTGCCGTACATTCAACGTTTTGCAGGTAAAACGCTGGTTGTGAAATATGGTGGCAATGCAATGACCGATCCAGCTTTGGAAAGTTCATTTGCTCGTGATATCGTTCTTTTGAAAACTGTGGGAATTAATCCGATTGTTGTCCATGGCGGTGGACCTCAAGTCGATTCACTACTTAAACAATTAGGACGTGAGTCTGACCGTATCGATGGTATGCGTGTCACCGATGCAGCAACCATGGATATTGTTGAAATGGTGCTTGGTGGCAGTGTGAATAAATCAATTGTGAATTTGATTAATAAACATGGTGGACGTGCGATTGGTTTAACGGGTAAAGATGGTAATTTATTACGCGCTAAAAAATTACTCATGGAAAAAATACAGGAAGACGGCACGGTTACTCAAATTGATTTGGGTTTAGTCGGTGAAGTGACTAGCGTTAAAACTGATGTTTTGGAAATGTTTACCCAAAGTGATTTTATTCCTGTGATCGCTCCTTTAGGAGTCGATGAGGATGGGCAAACGTATAATATCAATGCAGATCTTGTTGCAGGCAAAGTGGCTGAAGCTTTAGGTGCAGAAAAACTGATTCTATTGACCAATATCACAGGTGTTTTAGATGAGAATAAAAATCTATTGACGGGTTTAAGTACACAAGAAGTAGATCGCTTGATTGAAACAGGTGTGATTTACGGTGGAATGATCCCGAAAGTTGGTTGCGCATTAGACGCAGTCAAAGGTGGCGTTGTGAGCGCGCATATTGTCGATGGTCGTGTACCTCATGCCACATTATTAGAAATATTTACAGATCACGGTGTTGGAACTTTAATCACCAATCGTAGTAAAACTTCGCATTAACAATAGAAATAATTAAGAACTGATGTTCTATAAAGCCAGTGAATTCACTGGCTTTTTTATGACTTTAATATATAAACCATTCATAAGCTATTTTTAAACGTTCACTATTTCGTCACATTGTTGTCATCTGGATTGCCTAGTGTAAGTAAAAGCATAAGGAGTTCAGACGATGTTTGCAAAATTAAATCAGGTTCGCCAAAATTTTAGTTTACCTTTACCTAAACCTAAAAAAGTACAATCACAATATAAATTTGAATGGGTCGAAGACCTAAAACAACTAAAAGAAATACAGAAGTTTCGTGCAGAACAATTTTCTGACCAATTTGGAATCACATTTGAAAATGGCTTAGATCAAGATTTATATGACCTCGATTGTGAGCATGCTGTATTACGTGATAAATGGAGCAATGAAATCGTTGCTTATACACGTTTAAAACTAGTCCAAGGTCATGAATTAAAAAATAGTTATAGCTCACAAGAATTTGATGTTTCTCAATTTTCACATTTGAGTAATATTGTGGAAATAGGGCGTACTTGCGTACATCCACGCTATCGAAATGGTCGCGCACTTTCTATGTTATGGCTACATTTAGCACCAACTGTATTGTGGAAAATGAAAGCTAAACATTTAATGGGCTGCGTCAGTATCCGTTTAGAAGATAACAAAGCCCGGGCATACTATACGCATCAATTCATTAAACAATTAAATACCAATCAAGTAATTGATGTAAAAGCAAAACCTGCTTTTGAACCGACTCACCCTGAATATAGCTTTCCGCAAGATGAGCGTATTCCAAAACTATTTGATGTTTATTTGAAAATGAAGGCACGTTTATCAAAACAAGCCTATCATGATGAATCATTTAATTGCTTAGACTACTTTGTCTTTTTAGATGTGAATGAAATTGCAAAGAATTTTGTATTAAACAAAATGGTTAAACGTGAATAGGCGATTGCGATATAACAATATTCAGCAGCATTTATTTTCAATCATTGGTCGAATATAGCCCTGTTTGCAAATATTATCAGTGATTGATATTTGCAAGCAGGGAGTGACTCATGCACAATATTCATATAACTAAAACGTTGTATGAATAAATTATGTGTCAATTGCTTGGAATGAACTGTGCAACACCAACCGATATTACATTTTCGTTTCGGGGCTTTTCGCAGCGAGCAGGAATAACGTCTGATCATTCTGATGGATTTGGAATTGCATTTTTTGAAGATAAAGCCTGTCGTTTATTTGTTGATAATCAATCTGCTGTAGAGTCGCCGATCGCAGAGTTGGTGCGTAACTATCCGATAAAATCTCGTAACGTCATTGCACATATCCGCAAAGCAACACAAGGCAAAATTACTTTAGAAAACTCTCATCCATTCATGCGTGAACTTTGGGGGAGACAGTGGATTTTTGCACATAATGGCGATTTGCATGATTTTAATCCGCGTTTGTCAGGGCGATTTACTCCAATCGGGAGTACCGATAGTGAATTGGCTTTTTGTTATTTACTTGAGCAATTGGTACTCAAGTTCGGCTACCATGAGCCAAGTTTAAACGACATTTTCAGTGTATTAGAAGAAATTTCACCACAAATTGCAGAGCATGGCACATTTAATTTCTGTTTATCTAATGGTCAAGCATTGTTCAGTTATGCGACGACTAAATTGCATTGGATTATCCGAGAATATCCATTTAAACAGGCCAGACTTATAGATTTAGATGTAGATATTGATTTTAGTCAATTTACTACAGCCGAAGATCGTGTGGCAGTTATTACCACCGAACCACTAACACATAATGAAATTTGGACTGCATATAAAGCAGGTGAAATGATTTTATTTAAAGATGGTCAAATGGTTAAAACTGCAAATACACGCATTGAACGATTAATTCGAGAAGCGACTGATCCTAGTCTAGTCAGAATAACTAAAGCAGATCAATATTAGTTTTATTTTAGTCAATAAATAAAATAAACCGTTCAATAATATTGGACGGTTTATTTTTTAATAATCTATTTTAATTATAGGTTAAAACAATAAAATGACTAAAACGGTTAAAGAATACCTTACTCTTTTAGTGTGGTTTAAAATAATTAATAAGTATAAACAATGGCTTAATTTGTAATGCATGCTTTTTACTTAATCCCGACCAATCTAGTTCATTTTTATTTAAACATTTAACCGTTACTATGGATTTCAAATATGTAGGCATTGATTTTAAGGTGATCGTATGAAGATGAAATGGATTCCAGAGTTTAATACTGGTATCGATGTGATTGACGATCAACACAAAAGAATTTTGGATTATATCAATGAAATTGATGATATTGGTATTGCAACGGATCGTGCAAGAATTAAATCAATTCTAGATAATATTATTGATTATACTCAATCCCATTTTACTTTTGAAGAAAGTCTGCAAGAAGAAGCAGGTTATAAATATCGCGTACCGCATAAACGTGTACATGATTTATTTATTAAGCGTATTGAAGGTTACCGTACCAGTTTTGAACAAGGGCACTCGGTAGAAAAAGAATTACATGAAGTATTATCGAAATGGTTAATTAACCATATTCAACATGATGATGCAGATTATGTTGGTGCGGTAAAATTAAACATGATGGGAATCATTAAAGAAAATGAAAAGAGAAAAGGCAAAAATTGGTTTGCCAGATTTTTTTCGTAATATTCACATAATGTCTGCATGTTTTACATACAGCATTTTTAATGTGAAATTATGAAAATAACCAGCTCTCTCACTAAAAGAAAATAGAGAGGATAAAAATAAAGATAAGTAGATGATAAAAATCTAGCGCAGCAAATCATCGAACGGTGATTTGCTTTTTTCTTTTAAGCTTTGATTTTCGCCATCGACAAAGGCAAAATAGCATAACTTTCTATGAAACACCTCATGCAGGATTATTCTATGTCACGATGGTTATCGCCGCTCATGGCATTTTGTTTATCATTTATGATTATTGTCGGCTTGGCTCCAAGTCTAGGTATTCAAATTGATCGACAAATTGATTTTTGGATATTGTGGTTAGCAACCATGTTGATTTTGGCATTGCCGATATCTTATTTAGAAGTTGCTTTAGCAAAACGTTCTAAAACAACGGCACTCAATGCCTTGTCGAGCTTAACTCGGGATGCTGATGCATCGCAGTCGTGGCGTATTGTTGGGTGGTTGGCTGTTGTTTTTATTCCATTTCTTGCAGGTGGGATTTTGTCGAATATTAGTCAAACAACAGTACAGATTGCACAAATACCTGTAGCCGCAAATATTCTATTTGCAGGTGTTGCCATTGTTGCTTTTGCACTATCCTTTCTTCCACGTCAAATTTTGATCGGATTAACGGCAGTTGGTGTTGTTTTGTCATTGGTACTTGCAAATGTATTTGGCACAGCTTTGCAACCTTGGCATGTCACACCTATAGAGTTTAAAGAGTGGGGCAATGCAACCATTCTGGCACTTGTTGCAACTGGTCTAGGTTTAGGTTTGTATTGGCAAACCAGTTTGTTAAATATTCAACAACAAAATGAAGCGTCTAAAACAGCACTACCGATTTGGATTGCTCAACTGCTTGCTGTAATCGCATTTGGTTTCTTTGCTGTTTCTGCACAAATTCCTGCATACACATTATTGTTTACAGCCGTGATTTCAGCAGCTCTACTGTTACAGTTAGCGAAAGAGCAGTTGGTACAACGTCAAGTTGCCATTGTGATTCAATTTGCTGTCTTATTGGTGGGTTTATTGGTATGGGCTATTCCGAATATCAATGTTGTATTTAATCCATTATTGATGGTTTGGGGATTACTCATTTGTTTAATTTATTCAATTTTTGTCGGTTGGATTATGAAAATTAGTCATTTGCGTAAAGCCATTAATTTTAGCTCAGAAGCGTTTTATAATATTTGGCGTATAGCAGTTCGTATTGTTTTACCATTCGCTATTATTTTGGCGTTGGCGGCATATATTGGACAGTTGATCTAATGGTTGCGGAAAAGCCAATGGCAAAGGTTTGGGTGGCTTATGCTTCTGAAAACCAACAATTTCATATTGGGTTACAATTTTCCGATGGAATGACAATTGCGGATGCGATTGCTCAAAGTAAGCTGGCTGAACACGTTCAATTGCCTGAAAATTTTAGTTTTGGTATCTTCGGTGTTAAAAGCAATGATATGAGCCAGCTTTTACAAGCAGGTGATCGAGTTGAAATTTATAGGGTTTTGACTATAAATCCGAAAGAAATCCGCCGTAAACGTGCTTTGGAAAATCCAACCAGTCGTTATTGTCGTGGTAATCGTTATCGTCAAATATTGTCTAAATAGTATGGATTGATTTGCAATTTTAACCAATCACTTTAAATAATTGAACCAATTTAAAAAACCCCTCATTGAGGGGTTTCTTTTTATGCCAAAGTGTCTATAGTGGGGGCGCATTTAATATTGCTTCTTTGGAAGCAGGCAAACCAGGTTGTGACTCAGGAATGGTTTCTAAACCTTCAATTTTGTTGACGATACCTGCCTGATCAAAATAAACCTTTAAGTGTTGGCCATTGGCTGCGGGAATCTTGGCTTTTTTCGCATAAGTTCCTGGGATATAGGTATAAATGTAATCCCAACGTGTAGGATTCATCGGATCTGTTACAGTTGGGCTACCAAGCAAGAAACGTACTTGTTGGTAAGTCATACCGACTTGAATTTTTGAAGCTTGAGCTTGGGTTAATGGTGTTCCCTGAGGAATATCAACTTTGTATACTCCTAATACAGAACAACCACCAAGTAAAGAAGCGACGAATAACGTCAGCATGATTTTTTGCATTTTGCTACACTATCCCAATTAATTATGATGCAATTGATCCGATCATAGATCATACTGCATCTAAACTCTGTTGCATATTCCAACTTAAAATTTGTTGAGAGACCTTTTTATATGCCTATTTCAAATCAAGATTTACGAAAAGCTGGACTTAAAGTTACCCTACCACGAATCAAGATTTTGGAATTACTAGAGAATTCAAGACAACACCACTTGAGCGCGGAAGACATTTATAAAACATTACTCGAGCAAGGTGAAGATGTTGGTCTTGCGACCGTGTATCGTGTGTTAACGCAATTTGAAGCGGTTGGTATTATTCAACGTCATCATTTTGAAAACAATCACTCTGTTTTTGAAATCATGCAAGAAGATCACCACGATCATATCGTTTGTCAGAATTGTAATAAAGTCGTTGAATTTTCGAATGATACGATCGAGAGTGAACAACATTCTGTAGCCGAGCAGCATGGCTTTAAGCTGACTGGACACTCACTTAACCTGTATGGTTATTGTGATTCTGTAGAATGTCAGGAAGCATATCGTAAAAGATAAAATCACATAAATACAACAAATTAAAAGGCAGCTCAATCAATTGAGCTGCCTTTTTATAGTGCTTTCAAAAGAGGTGAGACAAATTATTGTCCGTCAAAAGTCAGCTTACTATTCGCATTTAATAACTGAGCACCACCTTCTTCATCCAATTTGATCTGTAGACGTAAATCATTTGGAGAGTCGGCGTGTTTTAGTGCATCTTTGTAAGTAATTTGTCCAGTTTTGTAGAGATCAAATAATGCTTGGTCAAAAGTCTGCATCCCTAATTCCCGCGAACGTTTCATTAAGTCTTTAATTTCATGTACTTCTCCCTTACGGATTAAGTCTGAAATTAAGGGTGAATTGACTAAAATTTCAATTGCCGCACGACGTGAGTTACCGTCTGGTGTTGGGATCAATTGTTGTGCAACCATTGCTTTTAAATTAAGCGATAAGTCCATAAACAATTGACTATGACGATCCGCCTCAAAGAAGTGAATAATACGGTCAATGGCTTGGTTGGCATTGTTGGCATGCATGGTTGCAAATACCAAGTGACCTGTTTCCGCAAATGCAATTGCATAATCCATGGTCTCACGAGAACGAATCTCACCAATCAAGATCACATCGGGTGCTTGACGTAGGGTATTCTTTAATGCAACTTCAAAGGAGTCTGTGTCAATACCGACTTCACGTTGGGTAATGATACAACCTGCATGTTCATGTACAAATTCAATTGGGTCTTCAATGGTAATGATATGACCTTTTGAATTGTGGTTGCGATAACCAATAATGGATGCAAGTGAAGTCGATTTACCTGTACCTGTCGCACCTACAAAGATGATGATGCCACGTTTGGTCATGGCTAAATCTTTAAGAATAGGTGGTAGTTTCAGTTCATCCATAGTTGGAATCGTGGTTTCAATACGACGTAACACCATGCCTGGCATGTCACGTTGTTGGAACGCACTTACACGAAAACGTGCAGTTTTATCACGGTTGGTAATTGCAAAGTTACATTCACGTGTATCTGCAAATTCTTTGCGTTGCTTCTCACTCATAATTGAGTTGAGCAACTGCATAATGATTTCACCGTTCAATTTGCTTTTAACCACAGGAACAATCTGACCATTAATTTTCATTGATGGTTCAACATCTGCAGTAATAAACAAGTCGGACGCTTTTTGCTCAATCATCATGTTAAGCAAGTCATTAAAGTCCATCTTTAAAACCTCAATAATCCATTATTATAAGAATGATTCTGGTTGCTTGGCGACGTTACGTGCAACTTGAGGGCTAATGACACCTTTAGCAACCAAGGTTTTTAAACTTTGATCTAGTGTAGTCATACCGTAATTTGCACCCGTTTGAATCGCTGAGTACATTTGTGCAACCTTATTTTCACGAATCAAGTTACGGATGGCAGGAATACCGATCATGATTTCATGTGCAGCAACTCGTCCACCACCATTTTTCTTTAATAGCGTTTGAGAAATAACGGCTTGAAGAGATTCTGACAACATGGCACGAACCATGTCTTTTTCTTCGGCAGGGAATACGTCAATCACACGGTCAATGGTTTTAGCCGCAGAAGTGGTATGTAGTGTTCCAAAAACCAAGTGACCTGTTTCAGCAGCAGTGAGCGCCAAACGAATAGTTTCAAGGTCACGCATCTCACCGACAAGAATAATATCTGGGTCTTCACGTAGTGCTGAACGCAGTGCTTCGTTAAAGCCATGTGTGTCACGATGGACTTCACGTTGATTGATCAAACATTTCTTAGACTGATGTACAAACTCGATAGGGTCTTCGACGGTTAAAATATGGTCATAACGATTGTCGTTAATGAAATCGATCATTGCAGCCAAAGTCGTTGATTTACCAGAACCAGTAGGACCTGTCACAAGCACTAAGCCACGAGGTAATTCACACATCGTTTTAAAGGTTTGACCTAGTCCTAAATCTTCCATCGTTAATACTTTAGAGGGAATGGTACGGAATACAGCACCTGCACCACGATTTTGGTTGAATGCGTTCACACGGAAGCGGGCAACACCAGGAATTTCAAATGAAAAGTCAGTTTCTAATTGTTCTTCAAAGTCACGACGTTGTCGGTCATTCATGATGTCATACACCAGTTTATGAACTTCCTTATGTTCCATAGCTGGTAAATTGATACGACGTACTTCGCCATCGACGCGAATCATCGGTGGCATGCCTGCTGAAAGATGTAGATCTGATGCCCCGTTTTTGACGGAAAACGCCAATAATTCTGTAATATCCATAATATCCCCGAATAAAAACCTATTTGCTTATTTATTTTGTAGAATAATAAGGCCTTTCTCTCAGCATAACCAACAATTTAATCGCTTGGAAGCTGAATTTCTTTGGAAATGAGTACCGTGTCAATGAATGATCTAAATCAAGTTCGAAACCAGGTGTTAGAACAGATACATCAAGCTTGCCAAGCAGCACATAGAAATATAAATGAAGTTCAATTATTGGCAGTTTCCAAAACACATCCAAGTGATGTTTTGAAAGAAATGTATGCCACAGGACAGCGTACGTTTGGTGAAAACTATTTACAAGAAGCTTTAGAGAAGATTGAAGCGTTGAAAGATTTAGCAATCGAATGGCATTTTATTGGGCATGTACAGCGCAATAAAACCAAGCTTTTAGCAGAGAAGTTTGCTTGGGTGCATGGAGTTGATCGTTTAATTATTGCAGAACGTTTATCTGCGCAGCGTGAATCGGCTCAAGTACCGTTAAATATTTGTTTACAAGTGAATATTGATGCACAAGACAGTAAAGATGGTTGTCAGCCGAATGAAGTTGCAGAATTGGTGGCACAGATTAGCCAATTACCCCATTTAAAATTACGTGGTTTGATGGTGATTCCTGCTCCGAATCATTCCCAAGCTTTTACAGATGCAAAAGCCTTATTTGAGAATGTAAAAGCGCAACACAATCATCCAGAAGATTGGGATACTTTAAGTATGGGCATGTCTGGAGATATGGTCGAGGCGATTGCGGCAGGATCAACCATGGTTCGTGTTGGCACGGCTTTGTTTGGCGCAAGAGACTATTCAAAATAATTTTAAAATAATAGTTTAGTCTGTTTTTTACATGACAAATAAATAGTCTGAATGCAAATTTAAGAACCCATGAGGTCATATTGCACGGGAATAATAGACTATGCCACTAAAGTTCAGTACAAAAATAACCCTGATTGGTTAGTTTATTGCTCAAAGCATTTTAAAAGGCTACAGGGAAGTTTATGTCTGCATATTATCAACTCATCCACCGCGAAATAGATGCGCAGGGTGTGGTCACAGCACGTTATCAATCGACTATGAATGCTCAAGGGGCATGGAATCCGAATGAGCAACATATGTCGCCAGCGACAGGTGTGATTTGTGCTGAGTTAGAGCAGTTTTTTCCACGTAAAAATATGCGTATTGGACGAATTAGTTTAGATATTTATGGTTTGATTGCTTTGGGCGAAATTGAAATTACCACTCAAATCATCCGTGCGGGGAAAACCATTGAATTAATTGAATCGACGATGCGCGGTCAAGGTAAAACTTTAGTGGTTGCACATACTTGGCGTATGATGACTTCTGATACTTCTGCAATTGTTGGTTTAGAAGATACCGTGGTGGAATCACCTGAACATATGCCAATTTTTGATGGAATACATCAATGGCGAGGGCAATATACTAAAACCATTGAAGCACGCTCAAATTCACATCGAAATGGTAAAGGTTTAGTTTGGTTAAAAACAAAAGTTGATATGGTGGAAGGGCAACATGCATCACCATTTGTTCGCTTAGTCTGTATGTCTGACATGGCGAATGGCGTTGTGCCTAGGCAGAATCGACCTTTTGAATGGGGCTTTCCAAATTTAGATTTGCAGATTCATTTATATCGGATGCCACAAGGTGAATGGTTAGGAATAGAAGCTGTTCAGCAATATGGTTCAGATGGAATAGGTTTGTCTAGTTCGATACTACATGATATTCAAGGTCCTTTTGGGCGTAGTGAGCAGATATTAACGTTAAGACCGATGCAGGAATAAAAATAGTATGTGATCAATTTTTTGACCTATTTTGAATGAATCGAAAATAGGTCATTGAAAATATATCCAACAATTCTCAACGAATAACAGCGATTAAATTATTTATACTATGGTCAATATCATTCACCATTCTAATAATTGGATATTGAACATGTATAAATCTAAAATTTTGTTGTGGTTATTTCTCTGTACTTTGATGAGTGCATGTAGTACGGCGCAGTATTCAACAGAATCTTCATCAGAAGATTCAACTGCTTCAGAAGCTGAATATGCCTCTACATCAAAAGGAGCACAATCATCCTCATCAATGTCATCGAAAACATCAGCAAGTGCCGCTGCAACACAAAATAGAGTACAGGCTAATGAGCGTTTAGGGACGAAATGGGGGGATGATGTCAGTTCGCATGTGACCCAAATCGATTTAAAACGTTTAAGTCATAGCCCTGTAGACGAAAGCCAAATTCGCTATGCAAGTAAGCAATTTTCAGGACGTAGTATTAACAGTATTTCTTTGGCAGCAGGGAAAATTAGTTTTTCTATAATTGATGATCGTGGTCGAATTTTGCCGTTATATAGAGAAGGTCAAAATTATTATTTATCTGCACAAGATGGTCAAAGTTACCAATTACGTTATTCAAATAGCAGTAATCAAACCTTTGAAATTGTTGCAAGTGTAGATGGCTTAGACGTTTTAGATGGTAGCAAAGCTTCACGTTCTAATAGTGGTTATGTCTTACGACCTTTTAGTTCATTTGCAATTGAAGGTTTTAGAAAGAGTAATTCATCAGTCGCTTCATTTACATTTAGTAAGCCGAAAGACTCTTATGCTGCTCATTCAGCGAGCGGTTCGATTCAAAATACAGGCATTATTGGCACAGTGGTTTATGAGCTGAAAGCGCCAAAGTTTTATCCAGCAAAAAACTCAAATGATGCCTATGCTCCTGCGCCTAATGCATTCCCTGCCGATCATTAAATTTAAAACCTAATGATTTTATTAATGGTCGAAATTAGTGTTTAAGTAACAAAAATCAGATATTTCTTCGAATATGGAATATCTGATTTTTTATGATAAAATCCAAATGTCGCAAGCTTTTATGCAAAGGATACTTACCCACAGTAAGGTAATGTTATATTATTACAAATAAACAATAAATCTCGATTGTTAAAGATGACAATGCCATATAACGTATCTTTCGATAATAGTCTAAAAATTTAAACACACTATATTCAAAATACTCTTGCTGCATATTTTGAAAAAATTTCTATATTTAAAATAAAAGGTGAAATTATGAATAAAATAAGTTATTTACTATGTATCTTACTTTGTCTATTCCTTGCTGCTTGTAGTAAAAAGGAAAGTCCAAGCGATGTATCGCATTCTGAAGCAACGACTACGGATGCTGCAGCCGAAGCGGCGAATAATGATGTTGCTGCTGATGAAAAATTGGGCACGAAGTGGGGTGATGAAATTAGCTCACATACGACAGAAGTGGATTTAAAGCGAAAATCCGATACACCACTGGCTGAAGTATTGGTTCAATATGCAGATAAAAATTATAAAGGTAAGTCAGTAAATGCCATTTCGATTGCAGGTGGGAAAGTAAGTTTTTCTGTAGTGGATGATCGTGGCAACAGTATTCCTATATATCGCGTAGGGCAAAGTTATTATTTGGAAGGGCGTGAAGGAAGAAGCTATCAATTACAATATGAAAATAATACCAGCAAGACTTTTGAAATTGTTGCCAGTGTTGATGGTGTTGATGTGATTAATGGAAGTACAGCGTCTCGTGGTAATTCTGGTTATGTGCTAAATGCACATGATTCTTTGAGAATTGAAGGGTTCCGTAAGAGCGCCGATGCTGTGGCTTCATTTACTTTTAGCAAGCCTGAAGATTCCTATGCTGCAAATTCAGATAATGGTTCTATTCAAAATGCAGGGATTATTGGAACTGTGGTTTATGAGTTAGAAGCCCCAAAGGATGAAGCAAAACCAGTGAATAAATATGCACCAGCACCGAATGCTTTCCCAGCAGATCGTTAATTTTTAACATACATAAAGAAGTGCTATTTCAGCACTTCTTTATCAGATTTATATTGCATGACATTTGGAAGGTATAAGTTCTTATCTTGGAACAAATGATATTTATAATGTAGCTTAAGCGGCATATGCCAAAATTTAAATAGATATAAGCTGCTTAGTGAGTGAAAAATTCAACTCACCACTTCAATAGTACTTGCACCTGCACCCAAAGGGCGAACCTGAATTTGTACAGGAATGCGTTCATGCATTTCTTGAATATGTGAAATCAGTACAACCTTACGACCTTGATTCTGTAATTGATCCAATGCATTCATGACCATGTGTAAAGATGATGCATCTAATGTCCCAAAGCCTTCATCAATAAATAAAGATTCAATTTTCATAGAACCCGATGCCATATTAGCAATCGCCAAGGATAAGGCTAGGGCAGTTAAGAAAGACTCTCCACCCGAAAGTGAAGCCACTGAGCGAATTTCACCATCCATGTCATGGTCAATAATTGCAAGACTGAGTGAGTTTTCCAAACGCTTTAAGGTATAACGCTGTGACAGCATAGCCAGTTGTTGATTAGCATGTTCTAGTAAAATATCTAAATTAAATTGTTGTGCATAATCACGGAATTTTTTCCCAGTCGCATCGCCCATTAACCCAGAAATTTTGCCCCAACGATGTTCTTCAAATTGTACTTGCTCAATTTGATCTGCAAATTGCTTATGCTTTGCTACATTTTGTTGATGTAATTCAATTTTAAGTTTGAGTTGATCGCGAATTTCAATTTGATTTTTATAGGTCTCTGCATGATCTAAAATCATCTGTTGTAACTGTGCTAAATCGATTTCAGGTTGATGAGTAAGGTGTTCAGCCAATTGTTCTTGCATCGTTTTTAATGCAGCACTGGCTTCATTGAATAAGCGTTCCGCACTCTGTAATTGTTGGCGAATTTGCTGTTCTTGAGCAGGACTAATTTGAGCCAAAATATCTAAATCTTGCAATTGAAAATCGGTATGTTGTATTAGCCATTGTTGAATATCATTCTTCACTAGATTAGTACTGTTCTGATTTTGCTGTAACTGCGCTTTGAGCTGTTCAAGCTGATTTCTTTCTTGCTCAAATTGATTGCGTAATAATTCAAAACTATGCTTGAGTTGCTGATAATGACTTTGAGTTAGCTGACGCTGCTGATCATGCTGAATCAACCACTCATTAGGCTTAACATCTAGCAAACCTGTCATTTGCTGAATTAGTTGATTTGCTGTATCTGTATTCTGCTGACCTTTTAACTTAATTTCATTCAAGTTATGCGTTGTTTCAGTAATATGTTGAGCCGTATTTGTAATGTTTAGTTTAACGGTATTGAACTGCTGAGAGTGTTGATCGAGTTGCTTGGCTAAGACCTCGATTTGCTCAAGTTGTTGAGCACGAGAATTTAAGCGATTCAATATATTTTGTGCGGAGGTTGAACTATGTTGATGCCATACTGTTTGTTCGGATTCAGAGAGACAATTCACAATATGCTGAACTTGATTGTGTAGGTTTTTCGCCGTGTTCAGTATTTGTTCAGCTTGCTGAATGTTTTGAACCCATTGAAGTTGGTCTTTATTGGCTTGTATTAACTGACCAAGTTGTGTTCCCATTTGTTGAATATCATGCTGAAATTGATTAGTAAATTTATTTAATTGTGTAGTAATTTCGAGTTGAGACTGTGCAAAATCAATTTCTAAATTCAGTGTTTTAAATTGGAGAGTTAAGTCATTTTTATGTAGCGCTAGTTTTTCTGTAATGCCTGAAATGGATATTCCAAATTGATCTAACTCTGCATTTAATTTGGTTAAATTTTGCTGTGAATTTTGCCAAATTTTTAAAAATTCTTGTTCTTTCAATATCGCTTGCTTTTCTTGTTGCTGTTGCAATTCAAATAGTGCTTTTGATAGTGCAGAATCATCCGTTTCATATGGGTGAGTTGTACTGCCACAAACTAAACATGCTTCTCCATCTTTCAGTTCTGAACGTAAATGTTCAATATTTTCAGCATGTAATAAACGTTGTTGTTGTAAAATTTCTTGCAATTTTAAACGTTCACTCTGAGCAGATGAAAAGTTTTGTTCAGCATCTTGAGTTGAATTGTTAAGTTGTTGAAATTGTTCTGTTGCTGTTTTTAATTTCACATTTAATTGTTGCAGTTCATTTTGTAATTCAAAAAATTGTTTGAGCTTTTGCTGAATAAAATCTAGTTGATTGCGTTGATTGATTTTCAAGTCACGTTGTTGGCGCATTTGCTCAATTTGAATTTCAAGTTGTTCAATTGTTCCAAACTGTTCAATCGATTGCTGTAGCTCAATTTTTTGTGTATTGAGTTTGTTTTCAGTCAGAACTAAATGACCCAATTGATTTTCAATGGCTTGATATTGCTGAATAAAGTTTCTTAATTGTTGTAAATGTGCAGATAAACCTTTATCTAAACTTGAAAATTGCTGTGAGTCTACAAGCTGCAGTTTTATTGATTCCGACTGTCGTGTTATTTGTTGGATCTGTTGTTCTAGTTGCTGTTGATGGTTTAATAAAGGTATTTTTGATTGTTCTAAATCATTCAACTTAGTTTGAGTTTTCTTAAATTCTACACCAATAAAATCACGCTCTTGAATACATTTACGGACTTCATTGAGTGGTTCACGATGTATGTTTTCAAAGTTTTGCAGTTCAGTTAAAGCTGTTTCTGCCTGATTAAACTGTGATTCTTCAGTTTTAAATTGTGTAAATAAACGATCGAAAAGTGGTTGCTGTTGCTGAAGTTGTGGTGAAAGTTGTTGCTCATTTTTAAGCAATTGTTGCTGTTGAAAAACACTAGAACGAATCTCTGAAAATACTTCCAAACGATTTAGACGTTCTTGTTCAGGCTGTAAGTTTTTCTGAGTGTATTGTTGTGTATCTACAAGTTGTTGTTTTAGAATGATTTCATTGTCAATTTTTTGCTTACGTTCAAACCATTGTTGTTTGGAATTTAACTGTAATTTTTCAGCTTCAAGCTTTTGATAATCAGCATCAATTTGTTGAAATTGAGTTGATAATTCAGCGACTTGTTCTTCAGATAAAATATCTACATGACCGAGTAAATTTTCTAATTCTTTACGTTTAGAGGTAACTAATTTGGTTTTTTCATACGCCAACTGCCCAATTTTGCCAAAAATAGAAGAGTTGGTTAGATATTCTAAAAGCTCGCCACGCTCAGTATCACGGGCTTTTAAAAATGCTGTCACTTCGGATTGTGCCAAAAGCACAGCACGGGTAAATTGCTCAAAACTCAATTGAGTAATTTTATAAATAGCGCTATCAACAGATTTAGCTTTATCTGCAACCACTACACCATCTGTTAGACATTTTAAATAGCGTTGCACACTTTGCAGTTTTCCATCGGCTTTTTCACGTGAACGTTTTAATTCCCAACGAGCTAAATAATGTTTCTGATCTTGAGCGACAAAACATAATTCTGCAAAACCATGCGCTGTGCCACGACGTAATACAGTCAGTGGTGAATTGGTTAAAAGCTCAGAACCATCGACATCGGTGAGTTTGCCATCACTGTCTTTTAAACGGGGAATTTTATTAAACAGAGCGAGGCACATTGCATCCAAAATAGTCGATTTCCCCGCACCTGTTTTCCCGACAATGGCAACTAAACCAGCAGATGCCAAAGGCTCAGATTCAAAATCTATAAAATGCTCACCAGAAAGAGAAGCCAAGTTTTTTATGCGAATAGATAAAATTTTCATGGCAACTCTCTAAACCTCGTGTTCATTTTCAAGTGATTTTTCTACTTCTTGTACCAAACTTAAAAAGTCTTTTAGTACTGCATCATCATTCGAATAACCTTGTTTATCCCAAATTTGCTGAAATAATTTTTCAGGTGTGGGCGGCTCTAAACTCATTTGTGCGGCACTATCGTCATTTTTTTCTGAAGCTAAATATTGTCGTGAAATTCGCACGAGACGATAACGACCTTTTGGCAAAGCATCTTCAAACTGTTGTCTTAAATTTGGTTGTGGTGGTACATCGGTATGGTACTCAATATCGACGTATTCACGATGATCAATATTGTCAATTTCCCCACTGGACAAAGCTTTTAATTTGGCAAACACTTCATTTAATTCGCCTTTAATTTTGTGCAGTTGCACACTACGAGGAATCGGCAATGTTTCGAATTTAAAACGTGAATCATCTATTTCAGTCGGATCGATAGTGACTTCAATGACTTGATGTTTATAGTTTATTTCACTAAAAGACAAAGGGATTGGTGAACCACTATAGCGAATATGCTCTTGACCGACTTTTTGCGGCTTATGTAAATGTCCGAGGGCAACATAGTCAATCACATCATCAAATAAAGTCGTAGACAGAGCTTCTTCATTACCAATAATAATCGGACGCTCTGAATCAGAAGTTTCACCACCTTGCATGTGGGCATGTGACATGAGAATCAGCGCTTGGTCATCCGATTTTTTATTTTTAGCTGCTGAAATGAGTTGCTGATGTAAATATGCAATTGCATTTTTACTATTGGTGGTTTGCTCATTAAAGCCGGTAATTTCTGCAGGGCGTAGAAAAGGCAGTGTTAAACACCATGCAATAATTTTCTTATTTTCATCATAAATGGGTACAAGTAAACGCTCTAAATCAACTTGTCCATCTGTATTTTTATGAATGACACCGACTGTTTTTGCATTGTACTTTTCAAGTAATGGTTCAACTTGTTCAATGCGATAACCTGAGTCGTGATTACCTGCGATCATCAGGGTTTGCATATGTGGGGCAATGTCATGTGCATCTGCAAGAAATTGATAGAGTTGTTTTTGTGCAGCAGATGCAGGGTTAATCACATCGAAAATGTCACCTGCTATGAATAAGGCATGTGGTTGTTTTTCTTTGATTTGGAGCAATAACCACGCTAAAAATTGTTCATGTTCAAACTGACGGGAATGGTTATAGAAGAATTGTCCTAGATGCCAGTCGGATGTATGAAAAAAGCGTACAGTCATGCGAACTCAAGTATTTAAAATGCCCTATGTAACTTAGCATATTTTAGACTTTGAATGATTGTATTGATGATTTAAGTAACTTATTCCGTCGCTTATTTTTAATATTTATTAGGCTTTAAATCGATCTGTACGAATCCAAAATGATTATAGTCTGCATCTAAGAAATAGCCTTTGCCAACACTTATTGAGAATAGCAATTTTCTATTGTGATTGCCTAGATATGCCGTTTTTATTGATTAGAGGATTAAATTGTTGAGTAGGACTCTACAGAGAGCTTGGTACAAAAACATTTAAAAATATAAGCAAAGGCAAAGTTATTCTACCTTTGCTTATATTCTATCGAATTGAAAAAAATTTAATCTAAGTAAACCGTAAAGTTTTCTGCAGGTTCACGTGGGGTTATGAAGGTATTCACGATGTGATCTGGGTCTGCATAACCCAATACAACTGCACATACCAGTTCTTCGTCATCTGGTGCAGCAAGCACATCCATGACGATAGAATGGAACGGATTCCATGCTGCTTGTGGGCATGTGTCTAAACCACGGGCTTTGGCTGCGATCATGACATTTTGAATCATCATAGAAACATCCATTTTTGAACCCACGCCCATAATTTTATTCAAGGTGAAAAATAACACCACTGGTGCATCGAAAATTTGGTAATTACGCAGTTGTTGCGCTGCCATTTTTTCCTTTTCACCTTTTTGAATACCGAGTAGTCCGTACAAACCCCAGCCATTTTCACGACGACGGTCAATAAATGGTGAAATCCAAGTTTCAGGATAATAGGGAAACGTTTCTTGGTATTGGTCTGTCAATTCAGGCTTGGTGAATAATTCAATTTGTGCCGCACAAACACGATCAATCATTTCTTGGCGTTTTACTCCAGTGAGGACATAAACTTTCCAAGGTTGGGTATTTGTTCCCGATGGAGCACGGCTTGCGACATTTAAAATATCTTGAATAATGTGTTTTTCGACTGCTTTATCTAGATAAGCACGGACGGAATGACGTCCAGTAATGGCTTGATCGACTGCTTGAATTTGTTTGGAAAGCATAAAAAGTCCTTGTGATATGGTTTTTTCTGTTTTTTAGACTATATACGATAGTCTTATAAGTGAAATATTCATTTTTAAATAATTTTGCTAAGCCATAGATTATATAACGATTATAGAAATGCTAATCTGAAAAAAGAATTGAAAACAAATTGTTATTCGGTAAAACTGATTTAATAAAGAGCTTAAGTTAGGCTAGATTACAACGATGTAACAACTATACACAAATTGTTACTTTTAGCTTTTAACTTAGTTTCAACGCTTTCATAATCCAACAGCAGGCATACAAAGTGCAATGTTTTTGAATGTGGTGGTTGAACGACTACAGATGAAAACAAAAAGATTGATTTTTTAGCAAGTATTGGGGTTAAAAAATCAAATTGTACGGATGCACAACATAAATAAGACTAGGAGTATTTCATGAGTCTAATCAACAAGCGCAAGTCATTTATTATTAAAAGCTTAGCTTTAACTGTAACCGCTTTAATGGTAAGTACTGCGCATGCTGCTACTGACAGCGCAGAAATTCAACAATTACGTAACGAAGTACAAGAATTAAAAACCTTACTTCAGCAACAACAGCAAGTTCAACAACAGCAACAAGTTCGCCTTGCACAAGTTGCTGCGCAACCTCAAGCTTCTGCGCCATCGGCAGGTTTAAAGTCTAAATCTGGTGCTGATATCAATATTTATGGTTTTGTCCGTGGTGATGCAAACTACATCATTGAAGGTGCTGATGATGACTTCAACGCTGTTAGTAAAGTTGGAGGACCAGACACAAAATCAGTAGAAGACAAACTTCGTGCTACTGCTAAAACGACTCGTATCGGTTTAGATTTTAATACACCTGTTGGCGATGCAAAAGTTGGCGGTAAAGTTGAAGTTGATTTTGCAGGCAACGGCGCAAATGAGAATTTACGTATTCGTCATGCTTATTTAACTTATAACAACTGGTTATTTGGTCAAACAACGTCTAACTTCCTTTCTAGCCATGCGCCTGAAATGATTGACTTTGCAACTAACATTGGTGGTGGTACAACTCGTATTCCTCAAGTACGTTATTCATATGCTTTAGCGCCAACAACTAAACTTTTGGTTGCTGCTGAAGAAGGTAATAGTGCAGGGACTACGATTAAATATAGCTTACCAGTATTAACTGCGAAACTTGCTCAGTCTTATGCAGATGGTAAAGGTTCTGCTTCTGGTCGTTTATTGGTTGAAAACTATAAGTCAGATGCAGCTGAAGACAGTAAAACAGGTTGGGGTTTGGCTTTAGGTACTGACTTTAAGATATCAGATCCATTAAAAGTTTTTGCTGACGCATCTTATGTTGTGGGTAACAGCAACTATTTATACGGCAGCAACAATGCATTTTCTGTTGTAAATGGTGATATTGAACAGAATGAATTTACTGCGCTTCAAGTCGGTGGTACTTATAAAATCTTACCTAACTTACGTTCTACATTAGCTTACGGCACACTTTTAGCAGATGACAGCACTGATTTTGCAAAAGCCAACCAAGCAGCAAATGAAAAAGTTCAACAAGCTTGGTTAAATGTGATTTATTCACCAGCTAAACCAATTGATCTTGGTGTTGAATATGTAAATGGTAAACGTGAAACTTTTGCAGGTCAGTCTTTCAAAGATAACCGTATTGGTTTAATGGCGAAATACAACTTCTAATTTGAGAACGTATTTACGATAAAAAAACCGAGGATTATTCCTCGGTTTTTTTATTGATTATAATAATTCGTCTCAAAGATAAATGTTAAAACCTTTGAAATAAGCCAAATAAAATTGTAAAAAAATAAAGACATTTAAAAAAAAAACTGGATAATGTCTGCTCTTTTTAAAGCACAATACTTTTTAAAAAGATAAAGTAATGATCATCATTTTGAAAAGTTATACACTGATCACCATTCATTTATTCTTTAGTTTTGTTTTTTCTGATTATTTAGTGAAACGATCTTTTATCTGTAAAAGGAGCAAAATTTTGTATTTTCATTTTTTGAAGTTTCTCGAACATAGCCTTTCCGTTAACCGTTAGCTCGCTTATTTTTAATCCTGTTATACTTTTTTAGTTTTCACTATTTGAAAATTTTTATTCTTTATCTTTCGTTTACGTTTAATTTTCTTAAATCACACATCAAACTCAGATGTTGTTATCAAATTAAGATCATTCAAATATAGGACAAAAGGTATTTTACCGTTGGGATACTTACCATGGAATTTACTTTTAATGCTTTCTATACGCTCATTGCAGCGGTTATTGTACTTTTGCTTGGACGGTTTTTAGTCAATAAAATTGATTTTCTAAGTAAATATAATATTCCAGAACCTGTAGCTGGAGGCTTGGTTGCGGCAGTTGTATCACTACTGGTACATAGCTTTTGGGGATTTAGCATTACCACCAGTAACGCATTGCAAACCAGTTTTATGTTGATATTTTTTGCATCGATTGGATTAAGTGCGAACTTCGCAAAACTTAAAGAAGGCGGATTTGGTTTAGTCATATTCCTTATTTGTGTCGCCTCTTTTATTATGGTGCAAAATTTTGTTGGAATAGGCTTAGCCACAATTATGGGGTTAGATCCTTTAATTGGTTTAATTGCAGGTTCTATTACGCTTACTGGTGGTCATGGTACAGCAGGGGCTTGGGGTGAAATCCTAGAAACTCAGCATGGTATCCAAGGTGCTTTAGCATTGGGCATGGCGAGTGCAACGTTTGGTTTAATTATTGGTGGAATTATTGGTGGCCCTTTAGCCAAATTACTCATTAACCGATATCAATTATCAAATCCTAAAACAAAAAATGAAGTAGATCAAACTAACCAAAATGCGACAACTGAACTGGGTGAATATGTTCCATTTGAATATCCGCATCAGGTTCGTTTAATTACAGCAGACAATGCCATCACCACACTTGGCTTATTTGCGGCTTGTTTAGCGTTTGCAGAGTTTATGACAGGATTTAGTAAGGGGCAGTGGTTTGAGCTACCTACATTCGTATGGGCGCTTGCAGGTGGTGTAATTCTTCGCAATGTATTGGAAAGCATTGTCCGAGTAAAAATGTTTGATCGTGCAATTGATGTGTTTGGTAATGCTGCACTTTCACTGTATTTGGCAATGGCATTGTTATCACTCAAATTATGGCAACTGGCAGATCTTGCAGGACCATTGGTGATTATTCTGAGCGCACAAACATTAACGATGGCTTTGTATGCTGCTTTCGTAACTTTCCGTGTGATGGGTAAAAATTATGATGCAGCTGTATTATCAGCAGGGCATTGTGGATTTGGTATGGGGGCAACACCAACAGCGGTTGCTAACATGCAAGCCATTACCAATATGTATGGACCTTCACACAAAGCATTCTTGATTGTACCGTTATGTGGCGCATTTTTTGTCGATTTGATTAATGCAACTGTGATCCAACTTGTTTTAAAATTCATTGCTTAACGATGTTTTAAATTTTAAGAGCCGGTATTTAAACTGGCTCTTTTTTTTATTGATGATCAGAAAATAATATATTTAAACTAGCATTGGAATACTGAAAATATTGCAACTTTTTATTTATGCACATCAATCGCGTGTAGAGTTTAACTTTATAAAAACTCAAAAAACTGGCATATCCCTTTTGTTTTTTTAAGGAAAATTAAACCCTGAATAGAATAAATACGTGACAGATTAAGTAAATACAACAGCAAAAAAATGTAAATTGTGCTTATATATTCTCTCATTTCGCTTCACTATTTATTTGGATTGATATCATTGTTAAATAAACTTTTAGCGACTTTGTTATGTGGTCTGTCTTTAATGGCTTGCACACATTCACCTGTAAAAGATAATCAACTTACAACAGCAATGCCCGTTAAAATTTCAGAAGCATCATCAAAGTTAGAAAAAAGTTTTTATCAATATAAATACGCGACTAATAAAAAACCAGTAATTGCCCTCGTTTTAGGGAGTGGTGGCGCACGTGGTTATGCACACATTGGCGTAATTGAAGTGCTTGAGCAACATGGTATTAAACCTGATTTTATTGTGGGGACAAGTGCAGGTAGTATTGTCGGTTCAATCTATGCCAGTGGGAAATCTGCGGAAGAATTACGTCAAATCGCTTTGAACATGAAGGTTGGTGATGTACGTGATTTTAAAATTGGCATGAAAGGTTTTTTTGACGGTCAAAAAGTTGAAGACTATGTCAATAAACAAGTCAGTCAAACACCATTAGATAAGATGAAAATTCCGATGTATGTTGTTGCAACCGAGCTAAAAAATGGTCAGCGCACAATTTTTAATTATGGCAATACTGGCCAAGCTGTTCGTGCATCGGTATCTATTCCGAGTATGTTTACGCCGACTACGATTCAAGGTAAAGAATATGTCGATGGTGGTTTAGTGAGTCCAGTTCCAGTCAATATTGCTAAAGAATTGGGTGCTGATATCGTGATTGCAGTAGATATTTTGGCGCAGCCAGAAAATACTGAAACGACCAATGTATGGGGATTGTTTAATCAGAATATCAATATTATGCAAAATAAACTAGCTGCGGAAGAGCTTAAAAATGCCGATATTGTCATTCAACCTGATTTACGTGAAAAAGCTCATATTTTTGATGTTAAAGGTCGTCAAGATACAATGCGTGCAGGTATAGACGCTGCAAATTTACGTATCCATGATTTAGATGTTGTGATTAGTAGTAAGAAAAATAGTCAGGAGCAATCGCAACAATATCGTGTTTTAAATTAAATATTTATTCAATGAATGAATAGATAACATAAGTTTTGATTTAAATTCATCTGTTCGTTTTGAACAATGCTATTTAATAACGTGTTGTGGTATTGATTCATCTTGAAAATATTGTTAAAAAATGCAAAATAAATTTAATTCAATTTATTCATAAATATAAGTTTATCATTTGTTAAATTATTATTATAGTTATGTTGTTTTAATACAGTTATTTATAATAATAGAAAACACAACTTTTTATCGCTTTACAGGAGTTTTGAGATAAATGATGCGTAAATTTGAAATTGGTGAAAAAGTTAAAATCGCAACACAACCCAATGTTATTTTTGAGATTACAAGAATTAACTCAGATCATTCTTACGAAATTTTGCATAAAGTATCGGATAAGCAGATATTTTACTATGACAACATTGCTGCAGAAATGCTGAATAAGAGTGAATAATCATAATTATTCAATACGATATATTTCAAATAAATGACACATCTAAAATCATCAATTTCACAAATGGGCAATTGCCGAATTAAGCATGTTTTTTAGCTGAAAAGATATATAATAATAGATATCAATCTCCTGTCCCAATCGAGTCTAGAATACGATGTCTCCATTAGATCAAATGATGCAAGCTACAGATGATCAATCAGAATTAGCGATGTCTGTTTTAATGACGCCTGACATGGCAAACTTTTCAGGCAATGTGCATGGTGGAACCATCCTTAAACTTCTTGACCAAGTTGCTTATGCATGTGCGAGCCGTTATTCAGGTAGTTATGTGGTGACCCTTTCTGTCGATAAAGTCAATTTTAAAGAGCCAATTCATGTTGGCGAATTAGTGACTTTTCTTGCATGTGTCAATCATGTTGGACGTACTTCAATGGAAATTGGTATTCGCGTAGAAGCCCAAAATATTCAAAAACGTACTGTGCGTCATACCAATAGTTGTTATTTCACCATGGTCGCTGTGGATGAAAATGGTAAACCAAAACAGATTCCGTCATTAAATATCGATAATGATTGGAAGCGTTGTCGTTTTGAAGCAGCGGAGCATCGTAAAGTTGCCCGTTTGCAAGATAGCCATCACCCTTCATGCAGTATTTATAAAAAAACATCACATAGTTAATTCGCTTTAAAAAGTATTAAAAACTTCTGTTGTTTTAACAGATATTTTGAACCCTATAAATTATATTGAGTTTATAGGGTTTAATTTTCGGGTGAATTTGTTTGAATCATTATTCTTTAAAAAGTCTGCCTGAGCTTCTTCTTACGTTTTAATAAGATAACTTAATGCTTAATTTAGGTCATTTATTTTAATCAATTTAATGATGTTAATCGAAGCTTTTTTAACTTCGATCGTCGTTGATAACTTTGTAATTTCTTAAAAAGAAGCGTGGTTTTAACTCCAACTCTTTCCGTTTCACTAGTTGTAAAATTATTTCAAAATTTATCAGACTATATCCAAACCTCTCCCAGATTTATCTCAAGTTTATTGTTAATTATGGTTAAAAAAAATGAATTTCATAAAATGAACAGCCAGTAAAAAAGACTGTATCTCAGCACAGATACAGTCTTTTTTTAATTTTAAGCAGCATTTAAAATCTTGATTCAGTGATTGATTGTTATCTTTGGAGGAAAATAATATTCATCACTTAAAAATCATTTTAACTCATTCATTATTTTATAATGAATTACTGACCTGCTTGTGGCGCAGATGTTGTAGGTGCTTCAGCACCACTCTCTGTTGTAGGTTGCGCAGCTGTAGTTGAATCTGCTGCTGGAGTAACATCAGATGCTTGCTCCTGAGTTGATACAATAACTCTTTCAGCTTGTTCAGCAGTTTTGTCTGAAGCTGCAAATGTAGAAAATGCAGTTATAGCAAGTGTAGTAGCTAAAAGTGTTTTAACGAGTTTCATGGTGGCATCCTTAATTCATTAAATTAAATGTGTATCGTTTCTATCAAAACCTGTTGTGTAGCAATGAGTTTTAAATGCATTACTAGCGTCTCAGGAAGTAGAACAATGCTAAATGCTGGATAAAAGTTCAGCAACCTTATCAACAAAGCGAAACAGTTTGAGTTACGTGTTTAAGACAAATGCTAAGGCTGTGTAAGAATATTGTGAATAAATTACCGATATTGACTATAAAAAGTGTATGAAAATATGAAAAATAGATGAATAAATGAACTGTTTTTTTACTTGAATTAAACAATCAATGCTGTTTTTAATGAAGTTGTTGATTTGTATTTAAGATGATAAAGTTAGATTTAATTCATAAAGTAGATGGAAAGCTTGATCTTGCTGTAAAAATCTCAACAATAGCGATTAGAAAATGCTTTTTAAAAGTTAGTCCTTCATTTAGCTGAGTCGTATCTGTGCATATTATTTCTCAAAAAAACGTCAAAACTCATATCATCTCAGGATTTTTAGGTGCAGGAAAAACAACGCTATTACAACAATTATTAAAACAAAAGCCTGACGGTGAAACTTGGGCAATATTAATGAATGAATTTGGTCAGATTGGCGTAGACCAGCAACTCTTGCCGCAAGATTCAGGTTATGAAGTGAAAGAGTTACTCGGAGGGTGCTTATGTTGTGCGGGGCAATTACCGATGCAAATCGCTTTATCGCGACTGATCCAAGAAAAACAACCTGATCGATTATTTATCGAACCGACAGGTTTAGGACATCCTGCACAGCTTTTAGAACAACTCACAGAACCACATTGGCAGGCTCAAATTAACATGCGAGCATTGGTTACAGTGATTGATGGCTCATGTTTACACGATCACGATTGGACGCAACAGGATCTATATCAAGATCAACTTAAAGCTGCACAAATTATTGTCATCTCACATGCTGATCTCATGACAGAGTCTGATCAAATTGTACTTGGTCAATTTAAAAAAGATTATGTTGCTTATATTCAACAGTGGTTAATGTCAGAGCAGGGCAATATTTTACTTGAAACAATTGATCTTCCACACCAAGGTATTGAACGAAAAATTGTGCCTTTGATTCATATTCAAAAGCAATTGCGCCCAACCGATGATTTACCTGTGATTAAGCAATTACCTTATCATTATGTAGAAACATCGAATGGTTATACTGTTGCAGGGTGGAAATTTTCAAAGCGTTGGCAATTCGACTTTTATGATCTTTTAGATGTACTTTGCGAGCAGAAAGATTGGCTTCGTATTAAAGGTATTTTTAATACCAATCAAGGCTGGATGACGTTTAACTTTAATCCTGAAAATTTAAATTATAAATCGGGTGAAGAAAGTATAGATAATCGCGTAGAAGTTATTACTCAGAACAATCGAGATTGGGAAAGCTTTGAATCTGAGATCATGAATTGCCGAATTGATTCAGAGAAATAACGCAGTAATCATTTTCAAAATCTTATAGACTGTGCGGCATATTTGAGAACTTATTTTTTGGAATGTTCATGGCGTTAAAAGCAACAATTTATAAGGCAGATTTGAATATTGCCAATATGGATGTTCATCAATACGGTGATTATCAATTTACTATGGCGTTGCATCCATCTGAAACCATTGAACGATTAATGGTTCGAGTTTTGGCGTATGCACGTTTTGCTGAAGAACGCTTAGAATTTACTAAAGATTTATTTGAAACCGATGAACCGGCTTTATGGGAAAAAGATTTGACAGGGCAATTGGTGAAATGGATTGAAGTGGGTTTACCCGATGAAGATAAAGTCAAAAAAGCAGCTGCACGTTGCAGCCAAGTAGCCGTAATTACCTATGGTTCTGCGGTTGCAGAATGGTACAAACGTAGCTCAAAACTAAAAACTTTGAAAAATGTGCAAGTGTGGCAATTGTCTGAAGCAACCACGACAGCGATTCAAGAACTGTGTGAACGTACCATGCAATTACAGTTAAATATCATGGATGGTGAGTGGACATTGATTGGTGATAAAGCGCAAGCAATCATTGAATGGACACAGTTGCAATAAACGTACAATAAGTATTCAATAATGTAGTGAGATGCAAGCCAAAGTGCTTGCATTTTTTATTATAAATTTCGTATACCTATGTATAGAATAATGATGATCGGATAACAAATGAATCCAGATATTTACCATTTGCTTATTGCGCTTGCCATTGGTGCAATTATTGGTACTGAACGTGAATATCGCAGTAAATCTGCAGGTTTACGTACCATGATTATGGTGAGTTTAGCGTCTTGTCTCTTTACTATATTGTCGATCAAAATTGGGGTGGAAAACCCAGATCGATTGGCTGCGAATATTCTGACAGGGCTTGGATTTCTCGGCGCAGGAGTGATTTTTAAAGATGATAATCGGATCTCTGGTATCACCACTGCAACGACGATTTGGATGGTTGCTGCATTGGGTATGGCAGCAGGTGCGGGTTATGAATTACTGAGTATTTTTGGCACGTTCTTGGTTCTGATCGTGCTGATTCTTCTGGTCTTTATTCAAGACAAAATTGATGAATTTCACCAAGCACGTAATTATCGAATTTTATGTGATTATCAAAAAGAAACTTTAGATAAATATGAATATTTATTTAAGCAATTTAATATGAAAATTCTTCGTGGTGTACAAAATAAAACGGAACAACAAATTTCAGGACGTTGGGTGTTGATAGGATCTGCACAAAATCATAAAAAACTCACACAATATTTACTGTGCGATGATGATATTAAAGAGCTTAGTTTTTAGATTATTTAGATTTTGTATGGCTTGGTTGTCGTTCAACAGTTTTAGACAGCGTTGGATGTTCATCCATTTTAATTCATGTGTTTTTAATCAGTTTGGTTTTTATTGGCTTGTATTTATTGCTTATTTTAACGGTTGTTGAATAGCTTTTAATCCTGAAAATTAACTCATTTGAGAAAATAGTCATGAACAATGTATTTGGAAAAGTAGGTGATTATTTTCAATTAGTTCTCAATATTTAACCATCATCAATACATTGGAGAATGATAATGCGTGATGCTTATGAACGAATTATCAGTTTTAATCAAAATAGAGATGCACGATTTTTACCCATGAAATATAAATTGATGGTGAGTAGCGCATTTCGTTTTTTCCGTGGATCTTGTCATTTATTTTATGAGGATTTAGCGCAGAATCAAACGTGGGATGACCAAACTGTGGCTTGGGTTTGTGGTGATTTGCATGTGGAAAATTTTGGATCTTACAAAAGTGCTCAAAATGTAGTGTATTTCGATCTTAACGATTTTGATGAAGCAACTTTGGCTCATCCAACATGGGAAGTCATACGCTTTTTATCCAGTGTTTTTATAGCAGGAAAGGAACTGAATCTTTTAGAAGATGATCTTAAAAGAATCGCATCGACATTACTCAATGATTATTTAACAGCGTTGCAATTGGGCAAGGCATTTGCATTAGAAAAAGAAACATTAGATGGTATTTTAAAAAAATATATCAAAGATGTGGCAGATCGTGATCCGATTGCATTTTTAAATACACATTCCCTATTGGATAATCATAATAATAGAACTTTAATTATTGATAATAAAAAATATTTTGCTATCGATTCAAGGGAAATGAAACAAGAATTGATCGTCAAGTTTCAGGATTATTTAAATTCGCTCAATACATCCATCAGCGAGTCAAATGAAGAGTTTGAGGTGAAAGATATGGCCCTTCGTATCGCAGGAACGGGTAGTATCGGCTTGACTCGCTATGTTTTTCTGGTTTATCACAATATTGAAAAAATGTATTATTTGTATGATGTTAAACAAGCTCAACCATCATCATTATCTCCTGTTTTAAAAAGCACTCAGCCAGAATGGAAGTCCGAGGCTGAACGCATTCAGACTATACAGAATTATATGCAATACATCACCCCCGCAGGCTTATCTCATTTTAGTTTCCAAGGGCTGTCTTATGTCGTGAAAGCTTTACAGTCTGAACAGGATAAAATGGACTTTAAGCAATGTGTAGAAAAGCCGAAAAAATTTACCGATGCTTGTCACAATATGGCGAAATTGATCGCCTATGCTCAAATTCGTTCATCAGGGCGAAAAGCCTCTGCTTCAGTTGATGAATTGATCGAATTTGCAAAACAAGCGCAAAATTGGAAAAGTAAACTTTTAGATTATGCGTATAATTATTACCAACAGGTTTTACAGGATTATACGAGTTTTTGTAAGGCATATGCTGCGCATCAACCGACAAATCCGCAAGTGAAAAAGTAATTAGATTTTGGAGTTTTATATGTCAAATGAATTAGAAGTCATCGATTTAAAAGTAGGTGAAGGTAAAGAAGCCGTTAAAGGTGCTTTAATTACCACACATTATACTGGTTGGTTAGAAGATGGGACTCAATTCGACTCTTCAGTTGATCGTGGTAGTTACTTTGAAACAGTGATTGGTACTGGTCGTGTGATTAAAGGTTGGGACCAAGGCATAATGGGCATGAAAGTAGGTGGAAAACGTAAGTTAATCGTTCCATCACATTTGGCTTATGGTGAGCGTAAAATGGGTAAAATCATTCCTGCAAATTCAAATCTTACTTTTGAAATTGAGTTATTCGATGTAAAAACACGTGATTAATATCTGTGCTTGAATCCATATTGCGACAATTAGAGATCTTCGGGTCTCTATTTTTTAATACTGAAAATTACAATTTTATGAGAGCATTTATTGAAGAAAAGTAAGTCGCTATTCATTATCTCTTCATAATTCAATATTGATAAATTACAATGAGTTAATATGGGGATATTACTGTTTATTGTGAGTAATATGAGATTTCACACAAAAATGCTATGTTTATGTTTAAAAAGTAATCATAATTTAACAATCACCTACAGAATTTTTGTTTGAGAAGTGTTTAAATGATGCAAATAAATAATTCTGTTCAGGGTTATTTTTAAGGTTCATTTCAGCTTTATTCTTTTAAATCATCGTTGTAATACGTCTGATTTTATTCGTCTATAAAAAGGATTTTAGTATTTCAATATTGGAGTGCTATGGACGAACTCAGATCCAAAACTATGATGATCGAGTATTTAATTATATGCTAAGCCGTTACTTTTCTCCTACAGCGATGATATGTGTAACTTTATTGTTTTCATCTTTTTATCATAGTGCGATGGCAGAAGAAAACCAAGTTGACACCCATGCTGTTGCCATCTCTGAAGATGCACCTAAAATTGATTTAAACACATTAATCGTCATTGGTTATCACGAAATTACGGCAGATAAGAATGCTGTTATTCCAAACTATGCGGTGACGACAAAGCAATTTGAGCTGCATTTAGATTGGTTACAGAAAAATGGCTATCATTTTGTCAGTGTTGATCAATTACTTAAAGCCAAAGAAGGCAAATATAGATTGCCGACTAAACCTGTTTTATTGACTGTCGATGATGGTTATCAATCATTCTATAAAGATGCTTATCCAATTATAAAACAAAGAAAAATTCCAGTAGTTTTGGCTGTGGTAGGTTCATGGTTAGAGCCTAAAGCCAATGAAATGGTGCAATTTGGTGATGAAAAATTATCACGTAAAAAACTATTAACTTGGGATGAACTGAAAACTATGCAAAAGAGTGGCTTCGTAGAAATTGGAAGTCATAGCTACAATTTGCATCGTGGAATTATGGGGAATCCACAAGGTAATTCAGAACCAGCTGCGGTCACACGTGAATATGATCCAAAAAATAAAAGCTATGAAACTGATCAGGCTTATGCAGATCGAATTTTTAATGATTTAAAAACCAATAATAAACTTTTAAAGTCACATGGTTTAAAAGCCCCACGTGTCATGGTTTGGCCGTATGGTCGTTATAATCTGCAAACAGTCGCAATTGCAGATAAAGTGGGTATGCCAATTACCATTAGCCTTGACGATGGTCCAGATCATATTGAAAAGTCTTTAGGGCATCTCAATCGTATTTTGGTAGAAGGCAATATGACTACGGATTCTTTGGCCCAAGAAATTCAAAGTCGCCAAATGAATTTTACCGACAATAATCGTCCGCAAAAAATTATGCATGTCGATTTGGACTATATTTATGATCCAGATGAAGCACAACAAGAGCGTAATTTAGGGCATTTACTTGACCGAATCCGTGAAATGCATGTGACGACTGTATTCTTACAAGCATTTTCTGACCCAGATGCCAATGGCTCTGCAGATATGGTCTATTTCCCAAATCGATATTTACCAATGCGTGCAGACTTGTTTAACCGTGTTGCTTGGCAAATTCAAACACGTACCCAAGTTGGGCGTTTATATGCGTGGATGCCTTTATTGGCATGGGATTTACCCACTTCAAATCCTGTTTCAAAAGATATTGTAGTTACACAGCAAGCCAAAGCAGGTGATCACTTAAATATGGGGTATCATCGCTTAAGCCCGTATTCAGATGATGCTCGAAAAGTGATTGAGGGTTTGTATCAAGACCTTGCTAAGTCAGCAACATTTGAAGGGATTTTATTCCATGATGATGCCACATTATCTGACTACGAAGATGCAAGTCCAGATGCTTTGAAAGCCTATGAAAAAATTGGTTTACCAACTGATCTCGACGAAATTCGTAAAGATGATGCAAAACTACAAAAATGGACTGCATTTAAAACTGAGACGATCGATTCATTTGCTCAAGATTTGGCGCAGAAAGTTCGTTATTATCAACCATTCTTATTGACGGCACGTAATCTATATGCGCAGGTGGCTTTATCTGCGTATTCTGAAAATTGGTATGCGCAATCTTTAGAACAGTCCATTAAGAACTATGATTTTACTGCAATCATGGCCATGCCATATATGGAACAAGCACCTGATAAAGATAAATTTTATAGAGATTTAGTGAAGCGTGTTAAGCAGCAACCCAATGGTATTAAAAAGACTATTTTTGAATTGCAGGCTGTGAATTGGCGCAATAACGAAAAAATTCCAAGTGCTGAATTAAGTCAAACGATTCAGTCGTTGTATCAACAAGGTGCGATGCATGTAGGTTATTATCCAGATGATCCAATTCAAGATCATCCAGATACCACTGAAATGCGTAAAGCATTTGATACCAAGCCACAGCGATTGGTTCCATAAGGTGTTGGTATGAATTCCTTTCAACATTTGTGGCAAGCGATATTAAATTTTATATTTTATTATCCATTGTTCATGTCTTATTTATGGATGATCGGTGCGTTAATTTTCTACTGGAAAGAGCGTAAAGAGCCGCCATATCAACAACCTGCGACTTTGAGTGAATATCCACTGGTTGCGGTGCTGGTGCCTTGTTTTAATGAGCAGGACAATGCTGAAGAAACCATTAGCCATGCTTTAAATTTAGATTATCCTAATTTTGAAGTGATTGCGATTAATGATGGTAGCTCAGATCGAACGGCTGAAATCCTGAATGCTTTATCTGAAATACACCCTAAACTACGTGTGGTACATTTGGCAGAAAACCAAGGTAAAGCAATGGCTTTGCAAGCAGGTAGCCTTTTAACAGACGCTGAATATTTAATTGGTATTGATGGTGATGCTTTATTGGATCGTCATGCTGCACAATGGATGATCCGTCATTTTTTACAAAACCCATCCGTTGCAGCTGTAACGGGAAATCCACGTATTCGTACACGTTCAACATTACTTGGACGGATACAAGTTGGTGAGTTTTCCTCAATTGTCGGCATGATTAAGCGTGCACAACGTACATTTGGGCGCTTGTTTACAGTATCGGGTGTGATTACTGCATTTCGTAAAAGTGCAGTGCATGAGGTCGGTTACTGGTCGCCCAATATGCTCACAGAAGATATTGATATTACCTGGAAATTGCATCGAGCAGGTTGGGATGTAACATTTGAACCGAATGCTTTGGTATGGATTCTGATGCCAGAAACTTTTAACGGTTTGTGGAAACAGCGTCTGCGTTGGGCAATGGGTGGTGCGCAAGTTTTAATTAAGAATATAGATGTATTATTGAAACCGAAGCTCAATTATCTTTGGCCATTACTCATTGAATTGATCCTGACTTTAGTCTGGTCATATTTAATGTTGATTATGGTGGTTTTATGGGTTTTACATCTGCTTTTACCGTATGTGGGATTGCCTGCAATCACCTCACCGCTATTGCCAATGGGAACAGGGATTTTACTTGGAGCAACTTGTTTATTACAATTTGCGATCAGTAAATGGATGGATAGCCGATATGAGTCAAATTTGGCTAAAAACTTTTACTGGATGATATGGTATCCCTTTGTTTTTTGGTTGATTACAGTGACTGCAAGTATTATTGCCTTTCCTAAAGTATTATTACTCGGTAAGGGCAAACGGGCACGTTGGGTTAGCCCCGATCGTGGAATGCGACAGGATCAAAATGACTAAGCGTCCGAGAAAAAAGATGAAAACACAAACTTTGATTATCGATGTGCGTAACCAATTGCCTTGGCATAAACGTTACGTATCCAATACGACGACAGCAATGTTATGGGGCGGATGGATTTTTTTGTGGCGTCCATTGATCATTTTGATTGGGTATATATCTATTCAAAAGCCGCATTTGATTGAACATTTTTTCAGTGCTATCGCGCATGTTTTAGAAAATGGTTTTACTGCACTTTTAGCGTGTGCTGTTTCACTGTGGTTATGGAGTAATTTCATTCCTTCAAAAACCAAAGCACAAGCAAAAGATAAAAATACAGATGAGTATGCGCGCTATTTCAATTTAGATCTTGAACAATTGAAAGCCTCTCGTTTGCAAAAAATATCGACTGTTCATCATGACACAGATGGGCGAATCACACATATTGACTAAAGGTATAGTCGGCAAAAGTCCCACAAGTTGGGGCTTTTATTTTGAAATGGAAAAGTAAATGTCCGCTAAAATAAACTCAGCAGAAAGCATACGTGGCTTAGCATGTCTTGCTGTTGTATTTTCTCATCTGGCGATGAGTTTTTTCCCTTATTTGCATCATTTTGATGTCAATGAAACTACAGATTTATTATGGGTTCATACCACTCACCATTCACCATTTGGTTTTTTATATTCAGGTGATGCAGCGGTTTTTGTATTCTTTGTACTCAGTGGATTTGTGCTGAGTTATGCCATTCTAAAAAGTCCTGAACAATTTAATCATAAACTTAAAACGATGATGTTAAAGCGTTATCCAAGGTTGATGATTCCTGCGCTGACATCCTGTTTAATTATTTGGGCCGTGCTGAAAATAATCAACATTGATAGCAGTCTGGTCGGTGCTTGGTTGCAGGCATTTACAGTCCAAGACTTCAGTTTTAGCCATGCACTTTATGAAGGAACAATTGGCGCATTTTTGTTTTCTGAAAGTGATGTTAATTGGGTGTTGTGGACAATGACTATCGAATTAATGGGTTCATTTGCGCTATTTTTCTTACTTTATCTTTACCACTATAAAAAATCTGCATTTTGGCTTGGCTCAATTTTAGTTGTATGTTTGGCTTATTATTGGCGTGGGCGAGGATTTAGCTTTGGTATTAGCAGCTTCATCTTTGGTATTTATATCTATTTATATGCAAAACCACTAAAAAATATCACTGCAATCATGATGTTAATACTGGGCCTATACTTGGCAGGTGCACATAATACCAGTGCGGCATACCAGTGGATTTATCAAATTTTAGGTGAACATACGTATGACTATTGCAATTTTTTAGCAGGGGTTCTGATCGTTTATAGTATTTTAATGAATCCATTATTATCTAAAGGTTTAGATCATCCTGTATTGTTATGGCTTGGGAAGTTGTCGTTTTCAATCTATTTACTGCATTTACTCATGTTGTATTTGATCTGTATTCCTTTATTCAATCTATTCCATGGTTGGGGGTGGGGCTATTCAATTTCGGTAATCGTATCGGCAATAGTTGCAATACTCGCCACTTTATTGGTTGCAGATATTTATAGTCGATATGTCGATCAATTTGCGATTACAGTCAGTAATCACCTAGCAAAAACAGTATTGAAAAAAACTCAAAATAAACACATTTAAATCATTTAAGATTTATTGAGCTATTTTATAATCAGCAGAGAATCCAAAATTCAATTTAAGGATATTGGGAAGTCGATTATTTAAAAAATTAGCCAATTAAGGTTGAATTTTCATTTCAGAAAAATAGACCTTGCGTAAGTTAAAAATAATCAACTCTTTACAATTAAAGATGCTATAAAAGTTACTTTCGCAAGAGATCTAATATTAAAAATTTTAAAATCTATGTAGATAAAGAGTAAAAGTATGATGAAAAAAATGATTTTTTTAAGTATGTTGAGTTGTATCGCTTCATTCAGTTTTGCTGATACTGTGATTAAACCGATTATTCGTGGTCAAACTTTTAATGCATTTTATATTCCAGTTAAAACTTTTGGTAAACCCCTAAAGGTTATAAAAGGTGAGGAAGATGAATGTAGTGGTGGGCAATTTCCAGATAAATGGGTGTATGATCATTTTATTTTATTGGAAAATGGGCGTATAGATAAAGTCTATTTGAAAGGTAATAATGCTGTTAAAGTAAACACAGCGACGTTAGATGAAAAAATAACAGAAGCACAATTTAAAAAGCAATTTTCTAAGTTTATTTTTAAAGTTGAACCTGACGGCTATGCTATAGCAATACCAAAAGATTCAAATAATACTGTAACGTTCTATTTTAAGAATAACAAATTGAGCTATTTCCAGTTTAGTTTTGACGACTGTTAATACAATGAGGTAGTGACAATTATGCTGAAGTTTATTTTTATAATTTTAATTGTTGTCACCCTTTATTTTTTATGGCGAATGCTTGGCAAGCAAAAAATTAATGCAGTATTTGATGAGCAACGTGAGGAATTATCACAACTTATGCAAAATGTGCATGACGATGATGAACTACCTGAGAAATCTAAAACTATTAAAAATACACTTGATGCTGAACGAGTAAAGTTGGTCGATGTTGTTGATGTAGAACAGGATATGGCTTCTGTTGAAGAAATACCCATTCATAAACAAGACCAGTTGTTATTTGATGAGGTTGCGAAATTATTTTTTGAGAAAGCCATTCAAATCAAAAGTATCAATCAGGCAGAGCAAATTCAGCAAGAATTTTTGAATAAAATGCCGATGAGTACCCAGAGCCAGTGTGGAGATTTTGATTGTGGTGAATGGTCAATATTTTGGAGTTATAACGACCAATCACTAGAGTACTATGTCGGGCGTTACGGTGTGTTCTATGCGCATGTGGATCGTGAAGGGGTTGAGCATAAGGCTGAGTTTAAAGATTGTACTTAATTTTCATACTTTGCTTTCAACAGCTTTGCACTATTTGACGTGATACTTTATTCATTAGATTGAGAAGAAATATCCTCAGTTTGGCAATCTATAAAATTTCCAAACATCAGGTTTCTTTATACCGAAAATAAAAAGAAACCATCATTCATTACAACAGGTTTTTGTTAATGTATTTTTACTTGCCTTTAAATTGCGGTGCTCTGCGTTCTAACATTGCCTGCACGCCTTCTTGGGCATCTTCAGATGCAAGTAATGGATTAAGTAAGTTTTGTAAATTGCTAAAAGCAGCTTCGGGGCTTTGTAAAAATGCTTGGTGTGCAGAATTAAGTGCCGCCTGAACAGCGAGTGGGGCAGCTTGTGCAATACGTTCAGCCAATTCAAGGGCACGAACCAATTGATTATTACCTTCCACAACCTCAGTCACTAAATTCATTTCATAGGCTGTTTTCGCATAGAATAAATCACCAGTCAGGACATATTTCATCGCTTTTGCCCAACCTGCGGCTTGTACAAAGCGCACAGTTGCACCACCAAAAGGCAAAATACCACGTTGTACTTCAATTTGGGTAAATTGGGTATTTTCATTGGCAACAACAATGTCAGAGTTCAGCATTAACTCAATTCCTGCGGTGTAGCAATAGCCCTGAACTGCTGTGACCAATGGCTTGGTTCTTTGACGACCAACAGTACCCCAAGGATTGACAATGTCATCTGAGAAGCTAAAAACACCATCTGCAAGTTTAGGTTGCAACTCTACTAAATCAAGCCCTGCTGTAAAATGATCGCCATGTGCGAAGACAACTGCACAACGTAATTCAGGGTTATCCTCATACTCAGTTAAAGCAAGTGAAAGGTCATGAATCATATGACTATCGAAAGCATTGCGTTTACTTGCTCGGTCTAAACCAATTAAAAATAAATGCCCACGTATTTCACTGCTCACTTTTCCTTGCGTATTTGACATTGTTGTTCTCACTTTGTTTGTTATACATATTTTTTAATGTTTGATAGAAAATAGTCAAATCAATGTATTTGACTGACTTGTTTATCGTTAGTTGTATAGCACATTGGGAGGATAAAATGATTTGATAATTTGTACCGAATAAAACTTCAAAGAGATATTTATATTTAAAAGTAATTTAAAATCATATATTTATTGGAAATTGGGTGAGTGATGTATCTATTTTAAAATTTAGCATTGTCATTTAATGATGCGTTGAAATTTTAGGTATTACTTGCATTCGTTCAGTTTTTTTTCATAATAAGCACATCTTAATCTGTGTTGTGCAATCGATGTCTCCATTAGAAATATTTGCCGTCATTATTAGTATTATTGGGGTTGCACTGACCATAAAACGCAATATGTGGTGTTGGGCTTTTAACTTTTTAGCTTATCTTTTATATGCTTATTTATTCTTCGAATTTAAATTTTATGGGCAAAGTATTTTACAGTTTTTCTTTGTAGTCGTAAATTTTTATGGTTTTTATCATTGGCTTAAAGGTAAGCAGCAAGATCATGAGATTAGAATTGAACCGATTGCGACTAAGACCGTCATTATACAAATGATTTTAGCGGCTATTGCAGGTTTAGTATTTGGCTTCTCATTACAACATTTTACCGATGCAACTTTACCAATGCTAGATTCGCAATTGGCTGCTTTTAGTTTATTAGCGACTTATTGGACAAGTCGTAAACATATTGCAACATGGGTTTTATGGATATTCGTTAATATTATTTATGTAGGAACTTTTCTTCATCAAAGCTTATTCCCTACAGCTGGCTTGTATGCGGCATTTGTAGGATTGGCAATTTATGGATGGATACATTGGGAACAAGTGAAAAAGAAGCAGCAAAATAAAGTTTTAGACAGCATTTAATCCAAACATAGGTTCGCCATGATTATTGATTTTATTCAAATTCAAAAGCTAAAATTTGATCAGTATGCACAAAAAATCATGGCAAAACCTGAATGTTTTTTAGATTTTGGCTCAGTTTCAGATTTTTATAAATCAGCATGGTTAAATGATTTTCCAATGGCTACGACATGGTCTGTTTCAGGCTTAGATGATGGAGCAGAACAGTTTTACATTTCAATTCAATATAAAAACCAGTATTTAAATTTGGATATTCAACAGACTATTTGGAGTTTAAGTTTTAAAAATATGGATGGAGAAATCTTTAAGCAGAAGGTCTTAAGGCATCATCGTCCAGAGTTTTTTTAAGGAATATTAAAATTTAAGCTATAGATAATTACACATAGTTAAATTTACTCATATTTTAAATTTTGGTTAAGTGTAGGTTAACCTAATGACATGAAAAAATGGAGTTTTTTTAAATATAGTGAATAAAATATCGTCGGGCGTTTTCATGGGGAAGAGTTTATTATTTTACTCAAAGAAACGTATTTGGAACAAGCTATTCAGATTGCAGAAAGATGTCGTTTGGAATACAAAATGAATTATTAATATTGGATTAAAATACCACATTAAATATTACTTCTAGTTTTGGTGTGGCAAGTTCGATGGAGTTTATTTCCTCCAAAGAATAAGTTGTAAGTAGTACAGATCAGGCATTATATTTAGCAAAAGCTAGTGGTCGAAATCAAGTTCGTCATTATTCAGAAACCCAAAATCAGTCTGATCATGCCCTTATAAACGAATAAAATAAGGTAGAATAGATAAAATGATTCCAATTACACTTATTATTGTAATATTTTCAAGGAAATATGGATAAATCATCAAGACTATTCCACAGGTAAAGGGAATGATGACTTTTTGTTTTTTACCATATAAAAAATAGCCCAATCCAATTGAACTAAAAATAACACTCAGGAGTAAGGTGGTTGTATTCATAATAATGTGATGAAATTACGATAGTACTGAGTTTATTACCTGATCAAAATTAAAAAAATCTTAAAGTTACATTTTTTATTGATATTTTTTGCAATCTTGTTGTTAATACTATAAATATTAGTGTGATATTTCCCATGTTGTGGCAAATTTAATTGATCTTTAAAACTCATTTTTTCTGATAATCACCTATTATGAATTTTTAATTATGGACGAGAGCTATACATTAAAATTTGAATTATGTTTAAGTTTATAAAAAGTATTGAAAGGATAGGAAATGGCTACAATTTTACCAGTCGCACAACTTGGCGAAGAAATTTTAGCCTTAGTTGCTGCACCAGTAACAGAGTCTGAGTTTGCAAGTGAGTGGTTAGAGATACTGTCTCAATCGATGCAAGCAACGATGTTGCTGCGTAATGGCGTGGGTATAGCTGCGCCGCAAATCTATGTCTCAAAAAGGCTAATCATTGTAGCCTCACGTCCAAATTTACGTTATCCAGATGCACCGAATATGGATGCAATTGTTATGATAAATCCTGAAATTACCAAGAGATCTATTCAAATGGTTTTAGGTGAAGAAGGGTGCTTGAGTGTTCCAGATGAGCGTGGACAGGTTGCAAGAGCAGATCAGATTTCGGTGCAATATTTCACATTAGCAGGTGAAAAAATTTATCAAGATTTTAGTGGTTTTCCAGCCCGAATCGTACAGCATGAAATAGATCATTTAGATGGGATTCTATTCGTAGAGAGAATTTAAAACGATTGTTTGCGAGTTGAAGGCTATTTTTTATAGTTTATATTGATACTTTTATTATTGGTCAATTTTTTGCAATTGGGTATAAAGTCCGTGTCTTCTAATTGCTGTTGCTAAGTTTATAAGGGGCTTGGGGCGTTAAAGACGATATTTTTATGAAACCTTATAAAAGAAAAAAAATGATTATTGTGTGATTTTAGATATGGAATGGATAATTGAAAGTGTAGCAGGGCAGATATTACGAGTGTTATATTTTGATTGATAAACCATTTTTGAATCTGATTTTTTGTAAAGTTTTACTTGGTTTTTGGATAAAATAAGGATATTGAATCTTTCTTATCATCGATAAGGATGATATTTCCGAATATGTGGAATAAGGCAATAAAAAAGCCACTTAAAATAAGTGGCTAATTTATAAAAAGAATTTTGGTGGGGTGGTGACAATTGAAAACAAATCATAAGTTGTTGTTATTTATTAATTAAATTATATATAAAAAACACAGTGTACAGATTATATGTTGCTAGGCTTATTTTATTGAGTTTGGTAGCTAAGTTTGGAGTTCAACTGGCATATAGGAGTTGGTTTTATCGAACTTATCCATGAAAGCATTATGCATGGCTATAGCTACGGCATTAGATTTACGTTCATACATATCATGCTTATCGACCATGGCCCGAAATGTCTTCTTATTTTTATTAAGCGGCTTATGATCTTTTGAAAAAATGGTATTACTTCGCGATTTAATGGCCATCCAAGTTTTATTCGCATTCGCTGCATATTAATTCTGGCCACATGCTTCTTATTACACTGCTGAATAAGATAATTAACCTTATGACATTTTCTACATTTGAACTGGCCATCAAACAAATATAGTTTTGCTACCCGACTACCACAATCATTATCAGGACATATAAACCAGTATCGGTGATTACCATAATGGCATGGTGTAGTACTAACCTTGATATGAAGCCTGTAATTGGTACTATTTTGTGTAAATGACAGAATTAAAGCGCCGTGACGATACTCATAGCCCATAGATGAGCGAATCTCATTTTCTCTTTCCCTCCCCCAATTACCAGAAGCACCATCCACAAGAGAGTTTGATCTGGCCATAGTTCGACTATCTATATTCAGACAATCTTCAACCGTGCGCTTACTATCATTTTTCATGCCTAAAATCCGCAATAATTGTCAAGAAACTCACACTAGATACCCTTTAATTGCATTTTAAGGGCAATTTTCAACATAAAAAGCATGTAAAACCACATCAATTATCCTCATTTATGTATAAAACGGCATGTTTTAAGGGGTGCATGTTAAGGTTGCTGAAGATATAATTAACTAATATTAATCAATATGTTAAGTCTATTTTGTGCAAAACACGTTGCAATATTTTACTAATGATTTAGGTAAAATAGTGTAGTCGAAAGTATAAAGGGGTGTATTTTGCGACATGTAGAGCTATAAGGATGCTTCTTGATAAAACGCTACTTGTAATAACTGGTTATAAAAGATGGATGGCTTTGCAGTGACATAAATACTTATGCACTTGATTGGATCGGAGAGTTGTAAGCAATTAGTGCATTTTTCACTTAAATTATCCAATACACTCAATTTTATCGTGGCATGAAATTTGCTCTAACGTATCTACAATATTTTTATTTTTCAATTATTAAAGGTATGTTCTATGTTTAAGCACACGCTCATCTCAATGTTTGTTTTCAGTGCTCTTGGTACTTCAGCAGTCTATGCGGAAAGCTTTAATGTTCTTAAGCAGATATCAAATAAGCCTGTTCAGCTAAAAGATGGTGAATACAAAGGCAATTATTATGTACCTTCAACTTTAAACACGATTACTTGGGGTTACTTACCAAATAAAGATGCTAAGCCTGTCATTTCTGTTCCATCAGGCAGCATTGTAACTTTTGATACAGTTTCACACGAAGGTTTACTTGAAGATCAAGGGCGTGATGCAGAAAGTTTTTTCAAGTCAAAAGGGGTTAAAGCTGAATACATTTTAGATGAAGCAAAAAAAATCACCCAATCCAAACTGAGCCATGATTTTGATAAAGATGGACCACATATTGTGACTGGCCCTGTCGAAATTCAAGGTGCACAACCGGGTGATATCTTAAAAGTAGAAGTGATTAAAGTTGAGCCACGTGTTCCTTATGGCGTAATTTCTAGCCGCCATGGTAAAGGTGCACTGGTTGGTGAGTTTCCGAAAAAGCCAAAACAAGAAAATGCTTCAGCAGCCCATCCTGAACGGTATGGCAATGTCTCAGTCTTTACTCCTATAGAAAAAAATTCCAAAGGTGAATACGAAGGTGTTTTAAAAACAGAATCAGGTAAGTCTATTCGTTTCCCACTTTATCCATTTATGGGCATTATGGGCGTAGCTGCTAATACGTCCGAGCCTGTACATTCTGTTCCACCTTCAATATATGGTGGTAACATTGATATCAATGAACTAGGGGCTGGATCAACTGCTTATTATCCTGTGCAAGTAAAAGGTGCTCTGTTCTACACAGGGGATAGTCATTTTGCACAAGGAGATGGTGAAGTAGCTTTGACAGCACTTGAGGCATCCGCTCGTGCAACTCTTAAATTTACTTTGTTAAAGGCAGGCAAAGATAAGATTCCTGGTAAGGAAATTGTGCAACCTTTAGCTGAGAATGCTGAATTTTGGATTACACCAGGTTTAGATGTAGATTTAGATGAAGCAATGAAAAAATCTACTCGTGAAGCAATTCGTTTTTTAAATCAGGAATATGGCATTGATGAGGCAATTGCCTATGCTTATTTAAGTGCTGCTACAGATTTTGAGGTTTCACAGGTAGTGGATAAAACTAAAGGAATTCATGCCAAAATACGTAAAGCAGACTTCAAAGAGTTTAGTGAAGAACAAAAATAAATAGTTCTACATAACATACGGCATTTTTTGCAGGACGTAGCAGGACAAAATTTCCTTGATGTATCTTGATAAAATGCCGTTTTAATAAAATAGCTGTAATGCTTTATTCATAAGAGCTTGAATGCATTTATAGGACTCCTTATTAGTAGGCTATCAAGGTAAATGACTTATGTGTTGTACCACTAAATACACGGTGTTTAAACATGCTTTTCCAATGCTCCCTTATTTCTAGTCATTGTATCTACAACCCAACTATTGACCTTAGTATCTAGCCACTCTCTAGCCAGTGATTCAAAGGTGGCATTATTCTGCTCAAGTTCTTGGCGGTTTCTTTCTTGTTTGGTAATGATGGGGTTATCGCCGTGTGAAATATCCTTAACTATTTCGGATGCTTTTTTTCTTGCACCTTTACCCGATAGTTCAGGATAAGTACCAATACCTAACCATGACCACTTACCATCAGCCTTTTTGTATCTGAATAACCACGCTTTTTTACCATTAGGCTTTACACGGAAATATAAGCCATCAACATCTAGCTCCCGATACTCTTTTAATTCAGGTTCAAGGTTTGCAAGTACGGTATCTGGTAAAGGTCTTCTTTTAATATCTTCTCTTTTCATGCCTTGTACACCAGTGAGTTCAATAAAATGTGCAATGTACAAGACCGTGTACACGGCATATATACACTGTGGCTAGTTATGTTTGGTTATGTTTAGGCATAAAAAAAGGCTTAACCCCTTTAGGATTAAGCCTTTCAGTCCCCAAGCTTGGCATATTTTGCCATGTTTGGGAGGGTATTTGGTGGAGGTGGCGGGAGTTGAACCCGCGTCCGCCAGCACTACGCTCGAGAATACTACATGCTTAGATATCGTCTATTATTTTAACCCTTTGTGACCCGACGAACAGGATACTCAGGCGATCCTCTAGATTTAGTACAAAGCCCCGAGGCGTGGCTTTAATACGGACTTGTGTGCGTGCGCTTCAGTCGGTCTCTCTAACCACAAGTATTCGGAGAGGCGGACAAGCTGCCCTTAGGCAGCTAGAGCGTATGATTCGTCGTTTGCGACTAAAAAATGCAAATTTGATTTACGAGAGAAAATGCGCTCTCGGCATGCATCTATAAGTTTCATCACCAGCGTCGAAGCCAGAAACACCCCCAAAGAACAAGCTTATGATAGCATATAAAACTGGAAATTCCTTAGAAAATTCACTACTTTTATATATCAAATTACCTGCTTGATAATATAATTGGGTTACTATCAACATTTTTCAAGGGACAAAAACAAAAAGATGAGCTATTTACTCGCACTTGATCAAGGAACGACTTCTAGTAGAGCCATTATTTTTGATGAGCATGGAAAAGTCTATGCGACTGCTCAACGAGAAACACAAATTAAGACACCACATTCGGGTTGGGTCGAACAAGATGCGATGGAGATATGGACAACGCAAATTGCAGTTGTACAACAAGCGATTGCATCTGCAAGATTACTTGCCAAAGACATAAAGGCACTTGGTGTAACCAATCAACGAGAAACGACAGTTGTTTGGGATAAGCGAACTGGGCGACCACTTGCTCCTGCCATTATCTGGCAAGACCGTCGTGCGGCAGACTGGTGTAATCAGCTGATTCAGAATAACTTTTCCGATAAAATTCATAAAAAAACAGGTTTACGAATAGACCCTTATTTCAGTGCGGGTAAATTAGTTTGGTTATTAGAAAATATTCAAGGATTAAGAGAACTTGCAGAGCAAGGTCACGCGGCTTTTGGAACGATAGATAGTTGGCTCATTTGGAATTTAACCCAAGGCACTGAGCATGTGATTGAAAGCAGTAATGCTTCTCGTACTATGTTGATGGATTTAAAATCACAGCAATGGGATGCTGAACTGCTTGAATTATTTAATATTCCATTATCAATATTACCTAAAATCATCCAATCAGATCGCTATATTGCTAATACTGCAACTGGATTATTGGGGGCAGAAATCCCGATTTGTGGTGTGCTAGGCGATCAACAATCTGCTTTGTTCGGTCAGTCTTGTTTTGAAGTTGGAACAGCAAAAAACACCTACGGTACGGGGTGTTTCATGTTGTTTAATACAGGTGATCAGATTCAGTTTAGTAAAAATCAATTACTCACAACATTGGCGTGGAATTGTCAAAACCAAACGCAGTATGCACTGGAAGGTAGCGTCTTTATGGCGGGTGCAATAGTGCAATGGCTGAGAGATGGCTTAGGTATTATCAAAAATAGTGCAGAAGTAGAAAGCTTGGCTTCTCAGGTGAGCAGTACCGATGGTGTTGTTCTTGTTCCTGCTTTTACAGGACTAGGTGCACCGCATTGGGACAGTGAAGCTCGTGCACTGCTCTGTGGAATGTCACGTGGCACCAATAAATCACACATCGCCCGTGCTGCCTTAGAGTCGATTGCTTTTCAGGTTTCAGATGTGCTTACAGCTATGCAGTCTGATATTGCACAGCCATTAAAAGAGTTACGCGTAGATGGTGGTGCAAGTCAAAATAATACTTTGATGCAATTTCAGGCAGATATTTTAAATGTTCCTGTCTTGCGTCCAAAATTATTAGAATCTACAGCGTGGGGTGCAGCGGCAATGGCAGGGCTTAAAATTGGGGTTTTTAATGACTTGAGTGAAATATCACAGTCATGGCAATTAGAAAGAGCTTTTGAGCCGAATATGAATGATGATCAAAGACAACATCATCTAGCATTGTGGAATGATGCATTGAATCGAACAAAATCTCATTGATTATAAATGAATTATGGTTATATTGTTGAAAATGAAAAAAGACTTTGAAATTAATTAATTACTGAGAAAAAACCAAGTTAAGCCGTTGACTTGGTTTTTATTTTTTTGAAATTTTAATTTATAGATTCGCATTAAAAAATTTTCAGCAAAAGATTATGAATATGTTTATGAGCCGATCATGACTTTAAAGAAATTTATTTCTATCGAAAATTTATTTTAGTGGGGGGCATTCATTAAGTGATCTAGAAATTAACTCGCTAATGCCCAAACTTGATGATTCAATCAGAATAATGGCGAGTCTTTAGATCTTTTTCCACTTTATATTTTCATCAGCAAAATTAATAATGAAAGATAGACCATCATCACCAACAAGATAAGATGAAGGGTTAACCATAAGCACTTTGAGTAATCTTCCAGTTTCAACCGTAATGGGTTCTAAATTATCTTTCTCTAAAGTGATGGTCTCTAGTAATTCAATGATGTCCATTTTGAATGCTAACCTATGGTTTGGGAATAAAAGTCTAGAAATTGAAATAAGTTAATACAAAGAATATTACATAATTGAAAAATAGTTTGCTGTTATAACGCTGAATATTTGCAATGATTTGTAGCGTGACTTGGTTGTTTTGAATTTGGTAGTTTGTACTGGCTTTAAACCTTATTTTGAAATTACTTTTTTGGGTTTTTCATGAGTTTTTTATTTTTTAAATTATTGGCTAAGTCCCAATTTTCGTGGAATTTAGCCTATTTTTAGAAATTGTTAAAGGGTAATGGTTGCACCTAAGGCTTTGATAAATTGCGCCATCCAAGCTGGGTGAGCAGGCCAAGCGGGTGCAGTTACTAGGTGTCCATCGGTGACTGCCTCTGTCACAGCAATATCGGCATATTGACCACCGGCAAGTTTAACCTCAACAGCGCAAGCAGGATAGGCAGAGCATAAACGACCTTTAAGTACATTTGCTGCTGCAAGTAATTGTGCACCATGACAAACGGCTGCGATTGGTTTTTTAGCGTGATCAAATTCACGGACGATTTCTACAACACGATCATTCATACGTAAATATTCTGGCGCACGACCACCTGGAATGACTAAACCAACATAATCTTGTGTATTGACCTGATTAAAATCATGGTTAATGACAAAATTATGTCCACGTTTTTCGCTATAGGTTTGATCACCTTCAAAGTCATGAACGGCTGTTACAATGGTGTCACCAGTCTTTTTTTCTGGGCAGACGGCATGAACGATATAGCCTAGACCTGTTAAAAATTGGAAAGGCACCATTGTTTCGTAATCTTCGGCATAGTCACCGACTAACATTAATATTTGTTTAGACATTATTTTATCCTCAATTCGATTTTTAAAATGATTCTATTCAAAATAGCATAGGCGTTTGACGGAATTAAGTGGTATAGATAGTGCTTTAGTCGTAATTATTATTGTAAAATTTTCTGTTTATTGCATGTGCTAAATAAGGCGATTAAATTGTGAATGATTGATTTAACAATGATCTACAGTGCAATGACTTGGCTATGTAAAGATAGAAGGAATGGATAAAAATCATGAAATTAATTAAATGGAATCAATCTTTTTTTGCAGTGTTATTGTTCTGCATGACTTCATTGAGTATGGCGGAGGAAGAGACTGAATATCGCGGGATGGGGATTGCAAAAGATTATTTTCCAACATTTCAGTATTTAAAATTACATGGATTCATTGCCAAAAAGCCTGACATAAAGCGTTATGACTATAATGATGTTTATAACGTGAAAAAGCCTTTATCATTTAAAGGACAAAATGTGGTTTTATTAACCGATGAATATATGTCGGAATATGTTGGATGTTGTGTGAGTGAAGGTTGGGGCGCAGTCATTGCCAAAACATTTGATCTTGCGCCTTTAAAGCAGTTTGCCAAAAAGAATCAGTGTTCGCTTAGCATTAGAGATAAAAGTAATGTTGATTATTATGGTTTGATTCTTAAAAAATTACCTAAAGCAGAATATTATGAGTTGTCATGTCGTGAACGTGATTTAAATGAATAGTCATCATCGATGATTGTTTTGAATAAATAAATGAGTACATGGATGTAATCAAAAAAGTACAAAGCTTTAAGCTACGTTAAGTTTTAAAGATTAGTATGAAACAATTGTAAGAAAAACAGTATATAAAACATTGTTAAAGGATCGTAGTATTAAATGTTTAAGTCTTTTTTCCCGAATCCAAAGTGGTTTTTCTCGTCGGTCGTGGTTTGGTTTATTCTCAATTTAGCATTTTGGTACAGTGGTGGTAAAACTTGGGGAGAATTTCTAGGTTTTCCAAATGGTTATGCAACTGCTGAATTGCCAATTAGTGTGAGTCGCTTTTGGTCGGCACAATTTTTATGGTTTTATCTGTGGTTCTTTGTTTCTACAGTCATTTTTGCATTGTTTTGGCAGTGGAAGTCCGATAATAAATGGCAAAATTGGTCTGTTCACGGCTCAGCTTTTATTATTTTCAATATTTGGCTGACTGTTCAAGTGAGTGTCGCAATTAATGCTTGGTATGTTCCATTCTGGGATATGATCCAGCAAATATTGACAAGAGGTGGTGGTGATTTATCACTGCTTTATGCTGAATCGTTAACCTTTATTTATATTGCCGCTATTTCTGTCACGGCAGGTGTCATCATGACATTTTTTACAAGCCATTATATTTTTAGATGGCGTACAGCAATGACGGAATTTTATGTAGAGCATTGGCAACAGTTACGTAATGTTGAAGGTGCTTCGCAACGTGTGCAAGAAGATACGATGCGTTTTGCAACCATTATGGAAGACTTAGGTGTAGAGTTTATTAAAGCCATTTTAGTGTTAATTGCTTTTTTACCATTGTTATTTTCCTTGTCAGAAAAAGTTCCAATGTTACCTATTGTTGGTGAAGTAAAATATTCTTTGGTTTGGGCAGCCATTGGTTGGGCACTGTTTGGAACTTTTTTATTGATGGTCGTTGGTGTAAAGCTTCCAGGATTAGAATTTAATAATCAAAAGGTTGAAGCGGCTTATCGTAAAGAATTGGTTTATGGTGAGGATTATACAGATCGGGCTGAACCTGCAACCTTACAAACATTATTTAAAAATATTCGTAAAAATTATTTTAAATTGTATTTCCATTATGCGTATTTCAACGTCGTCGCTCGGTGGTATGGGCAACTTGATATTTTATATAGTTTATTTGTTCTATTTCCTGCACTTGCAGCGGGTTTACTTACGTTAGGTTTGATTAATCAAATTTCAGGTGTATTCGATAAAGTTCGTGAGTCATTCCAGTATTTGGTTGGGTCTTGGAAAACAATCATTGAACTTTTATCTATTCGTAAGCGTTTAAAAGCATTTGAATCTATTTTAGATGAATGATTTAGCTACGGTTAAATGATTAGCTCATCAATTCAATTTTAAAACCCGCAATTTGCGGGTTTTTGACTTTAAAATTTATGCTGTCAAAGCATCAAAGCATCAAAGCATCAAAGCATCAAAGCATCAAAGCATCAAAGCAAAACTGCACCAGCGCCTGCACCAATCAGCATTAACCAAACAGGATGGATATTTCTAAATAAACTTAAACATATTGTTAAAGCCACAATAGCAATGAGTAACGCATTTTGTGCAGAAGCTTGTGCAATGATCCAAGCACTGACTAAGACCAAACCCACAGTAATCGGTTTGAGTGCCTTTTCAAATTTTGTGCGCAATGGATTATCTTTAAAATTATTCCAAAATTTAAGTGCATAGATTGTAATAATTGAAGATGGGCCAAATTTTGCCAGTGATGTCACCATTAAACCCATAGGTCCTGCAACGTGCCAACCGACCAAAGGGACAATCATCATATTTGGACCAGGTGCAGCTTGCGCCATAGCAAACATTGAGCTGAATTGTTCAGCAGTCATCCAGTGATGAACCGTTACCACTTGATGCTGCATTTCTGGCAAGATTGCATTTCCGCCACCAAAAGCCAATAAAGACAATTGAGTAAAAACTAAAGTGAGTGCTAAAAGGACATACATGGCGTTTTACTCCTGATTCATTCGGCGTTGTTTAATGCTAAGCACAGCGATGTTAATGGCAACCAATATCAATAAAGTCAGTGCTAAAGGGAGTTTGATAAACAGCATGAAGATGATGGTTAATATGATGGTGAAGTAGGTCAATTTGCTTTTCATTAACGGTTTTAACATTTTAAAACCTGTGGCAAAAAGTAAACCTGCGGCAGCGGCGGCTAAGCCTTGAATCATGTGCTGTACCAAGGGAATATATTGAAATTGTGCATAGAGTTGATAGAGCGAAATGACAATGATGGTTGGAGCGAGCATTAAACCAAATACAGCACTCATTGCGCCTTTGACACCTGAAAAATCATAACCAATTGCAACAGCCATATTGACAATATTACCGCCTGGTAGAATCTGACAAACACCGAGAAGATCTGTAAATTGAGCGGAAGTCAGCCATTTTTGATCTTCTACAATCAGTCGATGAGCGAGGGGTAAAACACCACCAAAACCCATTAAGCCCAGTTTCATAAAACCTAAAAATAATGCTTTGCAATTTGGAGTTTCTGCCTGCTGTTCCATTGGAATTGCTTCAGTATTCATTTAGACCTCTGTAAGGGGGGGAGCGATTTGGCTTAATGGGTATTATCTGCTTGTTTAGCTATATTGAAAAATGCTATTTTTGCTGTTAAACATACTTTAAAAGTATGCTTAACTTTTTGAGTTAAATATAAGAATAGGCATAGACATGATTGATATTCATAAACTTAAAGCGTTTATTGCTGTGGTTGAGGAAAGTAATATTTCTCGCGCGGCTGTACGCTTAAATATGCAGCAGCCACCATTAACTAGAATTATCAAAAGCTTAGAAGATGAATTATCTATAGATTTATTAAAACGATTACCGAGAGGTGTTGAAGTGACCGAAGCTGGAAAAGCCTTATATCAAGAGGCTTTGAGCATTCTCGCACATGCACAGGCGATTCCTAAACGGGTACAAAATATTTCTATGGGCTTGGAAGGACAGATCAATATCGGTTTTACTAATTCTGTTGGTTTACACTCATTTTTGCCTGCTTTATTACGTAATTTTCGTGAGGCATTTCCTGCTGTTTCGATACATTTAAATGAAGATGGAAGCAATTCGCTCATCGACTCAATTATCAATGAAAAGAATGACATCGTATTTTTGCGTAAACCTGCACCGATTGGTTTTGGTTTAACCAATTTACATATTTTAGATGAACCTTTAATTGTAGCTTTACCCAATAATCATCCTTTGGCAATAGCCGAAAATCCGATTCATTTGCTCGATTTAGAAGCCTATGATTTTGTGCTCTATCGGCGTTTAGCAGGACAAGATTTGTTTGATAATATTCTAGCGAGTTGTTATCAGGCCGGTTTTAGTCCCAAAATTGTCCAAGAAGCACCACGTTTAACATCCAGTTTAAACTTGATTGCCGCAGGAATTGGATTGTCGATTGTTCCGGAGGCAATTCGTGATTTTTGGAATAAACAGATTGTCTATAAAACTTTACAGGCAGATAGTCCATGTATTGCGCCAATTTATGCGGTGTATAAGGGAAATGTCGAGAATATACGTTTAAAGCATATTTTGGATCGTTTGAAATAATTTAGTTTTGTGACGCTTTTAGCTATAAAAGCCATGTTAACTTTGTGCGGTAAATCTTGTAATTTTAAAAAATGTAATTTTATTTCAGGTTAAATCTATTTAGTGTTGTGAAAGGTGTATTTTATTTAGATAAATAGTCAATAAATTCAATATAATAAGTTTGAGATTTATCAATATTTACGATATTTTCATGGATTGAGCTTTACCGAGAATAATACGTGAATTTTAAAATTTTTCTGCTACTCAGTACGGTTGGCTTTGTTTTGCAAGGCTGTACCAGTGTGAAGACTTTAACTTCGGATTCATTCAAACAATATACGTCGGCACAGGATGTTATTTATAAAAAAAATATCAATGAAAATAATAGCTCAGCTAAAGAATACGTCTATGACTGGGGGGCTAAACAGCATGATCAGGTGATTCAGAAGCAGATTCCGAAAAACTATCTCAACAGTTTTTGTATTGCTAAAGGTGGTCAATTTTCACAAGTTCAAAAAAGTTCGATGCATTTAGTTAAAGATATCTGGTCAAAAAAATTATTAAATACCTATAGCAATGTAAAACAGGGTATTGGCGCATACCAATGTGTGCAAAGTAATGGCGAGCAATGGTATGTGTCGATAGAACCGCTATCGGAACGTAAGCTTGAACAAGGTGAAACACGTGTTGTGAATCTGCAAACTAAAGTTTTGTCTTTAGATGAAATTAAGAAAATGTATGGTAAAGCGACTACGGTTGCTGCACCACAAGACAAAAAAGTGGTGACCAATACTCCTAAAAAGCCAGTTCCGAATAATGTAACTAAAGCTGAAATTAAAGTATTAGAAGAGAAAAAACCGATTATTCCACCTATAGAAGAAGAGGAAAAAGAGAAAGCGCAGCCTGAAAAAGCAGTTTCTACACCACAAAATCAACAAATGAAGCTGTATGCCACAGCACGTAAGGATTTAGGGCGTGGACAGAACCAAATTAATGCCTGTAATAATGCTGAACGTGCCTATAATTACGGTAAATTGTATGGTTCTACAGGTATGAATGTTTATGCTGAGTCTGGGGTTTTGGTGGCGAAATGTTTAACCAGTGTACCGAGTTATAGTCGTCGTTTTTCTAATCCGCAAGATCGTGCAAAGCGTATTTTGCAGAATATAGCGGCTGGGCAGAATCATGCTGTTGCGAAATATATGTTAAAGCAAATGAAGTAATTGAATAGGCATGTCTCTTATTGTGTCAAAGGCATGCTTATTTTTTGGATGATGATTTAAAATACAAAATCGAAGTGATCAAGCCATCGTTTACAGAGTCATAACAGGTGGTAAGGTCAACTTTGTGATAAAAAGAATCTTATTTTGAATAAAGCCGTTTAATTATGTCTCGTCAAATGTATTCTCCTATTCTTAGTCGTTTTTCTCGCCGTGTTCAGTCTGCTTTTTTAGCAGTAACATTATTGGGAACAGCGCAATTTGCAGTTGCAGGGCAAACGGTCGATCAGCTTAGTGATTGCTTAGTCAAAGCTACTACTGCAACCGATAAAACCACAGTTTTGCAATGGACATTTGCCGCATTGTCTTCACATCCAGATTTAAAAGCATTGAGTAATGTAACGGATTCGCAGCGAACTGAACTGGATAAAAAGTTTGCGCAAGTCTTACAGCATGTGATTGTGGAGCAGTGTGCGACACAGACCAAAGCGGTGATTCAGGCAGAAGGGATTCAAGCTGTTGGTGATAGTTTTCAGGAGTTAGGGCGTAGTACGGGCGAGGATATTATTAAAAACCCAGAAGTGAAGCAGCAGTTACAAGGTGTGATTCGCTATGTGGATTTAAATAAATTGGTGATGACTTTTTTAACCCCTGATATTTTTAATAAGTTGGGTTTATCTAAATAGTTATAATCTTGAACTCTGCTTTAAAAAGTTGATCATATCACCTTGTTTTAAGATTTTTTGATTGATTTGGATACGCTCTAATGTTGCCCAATATTGGATTGTAGCAGAGCGGTTGCCTGTTGGTCTTATGTGTTTATGTGCAGTATAAAAGATAATAATCTCATGATTGAGTTTACTATTAAATAGAACCTGACATTGTCTTTTTGTTGAGAATATTTGAGACAGAAAGAAGCCTTGATATTTGATTGTGGTGTGGTCTAAAATGTGATTTGGGCTGCGCCATTGTTGTTGGCTATAACTATTATATTGGGTATTGGCATCGTATCCAGACAAGTGATCGAGTTGGTACTGTAAGGTGTTGATGACTTGATCGCGACCACAGAGGTTAAACTGTAGATATATGGCAAGTATTACAATAATTGAAATGATAACAATGAATCCGTAATAAAATAATGATATTGCAGATGTTGTAAAGTCTGTTTTTTGAGTTTTTTTCAAATGACTTTTTATCCAAAGTACTTACACGTATTTTAACGAAATGAGATGTTTTGTGTGTGATTTTAATTTTGTAAAACTATAATTCAATCATATAACTATTGTTGAAGAGTTATTTCTCTCTCATTTATAAAATACAGAAACGTTTCATAGCCAAACAAATATAGAACTATTGCCTTCTATTGAAAAATTACAGCATCGAATTGATATGTCTAATTAGTAGTTCATTAAATTTGTACAGGATCTTCACGTTGAGCCATTGTCTTAGGTTCTTCATTTTTAATTTATAGATCAAAAGATGGGGATTCTGACTGCTGAAGAGATTCTTTTTCATATGATTAATCATAGAACATATTACAGAGGTAATATCGCCCATGCTTTACATCATGCAAAAGTAGTACATCCTGCGGATACTTATACGGTTTTTATTCATCAGTATGAACCTGAGCGTAGGCTAGGTTAGTTTAGACGTTATTTAAAATTTCAAATTGTTAGAATTGTGAACAAGCCTTTCCTTGGTATTCATAACGGTTAACTTTGTAGGCTTGACCATTCCAACGTAAAACTTCGAAACAAAATCCAGGTCCTCCATTTTCAATATCAGGCCAACCATCCGTTCCTTTTGTTTTTAAAAATTCAGGCATACCTGAGTCTTTTAGGATCATTTTCCATTGTCCATTTTTTTGTTGAGCAACGATATAGTAACCTACACCAGTGTTGCCGTAGCACATGGTACTCGCATCTGTAATGATGGCGTCTTTTAGTCCATCACCATTGAGATCTTTATATGTGGTGATTTGACCTATGCCACAGTCAGCTTTCCAGCCTTTATTGGTTTTATTAAAACCTGCTGCTTTAAAGATAGAATTGACTTCATTTGCAGGAATATTTGGTTTGGTTTCTGCAAAAGTTGCTGTGCCTGTGAGAAGCAGAATAGGAAGTATGAGAAGTGCTTTTTTCATTGTTGCTCTTAAAATTTGTCTGATATTGTTAGGAGTTTATGAATTGTATTGTTTTTGAGTCGGTTTGGGTATGTTGTTTCTCATAAATCATTCGGCAATTTTGATAATTTCTCATCATTATTCTCGTTGATCATGTTGAGGTTTTTAGGTTTTGTTGTCTCAATTTTCTGATTTTAAACATAGTAAGGTTGAGACAGGAAATATTCATGATTATCAGTCGGTATAAGAAGATGCAGATGAGTAGTTTGGTAATTGTAAAGTTGCATGGTGGTTGGGTAGAGGTTGAGAATAAAGAAAAAGGTGTAGTGTTTAAGGTGGTTTTGGCTCTCGAAATTTTCTGATACGGTACTTTTTTAAGTTTTTGATTGTAATAAAATAGTAACAGGAAATATTCAAGATTATAAATTTGTTGAAATCAGTATTGTTTGCTGAAAGTTTTATTGATGAAAATTCCAAAATACATCTCAAAGTAGTTTCAGTGGCAGAAAATGACTTAAGACTTAAAGTTTTGTGATTATATTTTAAAAATAATTTAAATATTTTGTTGATTTAGCAAAGTTAGGCTCAATTATTCATATACTTATAGCTTTGATATGATTCTACTTTATGAAAACAAATCTTTTAAAAATTATGGGGCCATGGGATAAGGGGTGTGTCTTAGATAAACACACTTTAAAAAGTGTACCAATCGGTACTTGGGGGAATGGTCATACTCGATTTGATACTACATATACAGAAGTTGGTGAAGCATTATTTCAATTAAAGTATCGTTCTGATTATTCTAAAGTAGAACCTCTAGCTAGCATATTGAATACTGTTGTTTTATCAGAAAAAATGGATAATATTGGGTTTGTAGTGCCAATGCCTCCCTCAGATACTACAAGAAATAGACAACCTGTTATAGAGCTTTCAAAAAGACTAGCAACTAAGTTAAATAAACCTTGTTTTACAGATATTTTACGAAAGTCAAAAACAGAGACGCCCTTAAAAAATGTTAGTACAAAATCTCAAAAACTTGAATTATTAGATGGTAAATTTAGTATAAGCAAAAGTATTTCTAATCCTGAAAAAGGTCCTTGGAATGTACTTTTAGTGGATGACTTATATCATACAGGAGCTTCTATGGAAGAAGCTGTAAAAGTGTTAAAGAGCTATAAGTGTATTAATCAGATATATGTGATAGCTCTTACTTGGAGGTAATGATGGAATCAGTCTTTATTGCAGGTTCGATAAGTATTAAAAATATTAATCAGGCTTTCTTGAGTCGTATAGATAATATTATTCATGAAAATTTATCAATTATTATTGGTGATGCGGATGGAGTAGATAAATCAATACAAGAATATCTGAGTCTGAAAAAATATAAAAATGTGAAAGTTTTTTATAGTGGAAATCAACTTAGGAATAATGTTGGTAGATGGCCTACTGAACAGGTATTAACAGAGCTTCAAGAAGGGACTAAAAAATTTTTTACGGTTAAAGATATGGCAATGGTTACATCTGCCTCCTATGGATTGATGCTTTGGGATGCAAAAAGTACAGGAACTTTGAAAAATGTAATTGAATTGGTTTCTTTAGGTAAAAAGTCTACAGTTTTTGTTAATAAATTAGCCATCTTTCAGCCTGTAAGAAATATCGAAGAGCTCGAAAAAATGATGAGTTATATGGCAGATGGATCAATTGAAAAGGCTAATCAAAAAATTAATCTAAAATCAAGGTTGTTAGATTTGAAGAATAAACAAGTGCAACCTAATCTAATATAAAAAAACCCGCTCTAAAGCGGGTTTTTTATTCCAAAATCAATCAGTTTTAACCAATCAATTTCTTCATCAATTCATTTACTTGCGCAGGGTTAGCTTTACCTTTAGCTGCTTTCATGACTTGACCGACAAGACCGTTAAAGGCTTTTTCTTTACCAGACTTATACTCTTCAACCATCTTCTCGTTGGCTGCAAGTACATCCTTAATAATCGCTTCAATCGCACCTGTATCAGTTTCCTGTTTCAAGCCTTTTTCCGCAATAATTTCGTCTGCAGTTTTGCCTTCATCCCACATAAAGCCGAACACTTGCTTCGCGATCTTACCGTTAATCGTGTTATCCACAATACGAGCAACCATACCACCCAATTTCTCAGCAGAAACAGGCGAGTCAGCAAGTTCTAAACCGGCTTTGTTTAAAGCACCAGAAAATTCACCCATCACCCAGTTTGCAGACACTTTACCTTGTGCAAGACCACCCGCCGCTGCAACGACAGCTTCATAGAAATCTGCCAATTCACGTGAAAGCGTTAAAACATGAGCATCATACTCAGTCACAGCAAAATCTGCGATAAAACGCGCACGACGTGCTTTAGGTAATTCAGGAAGATCGGCTCTTGCAGCTTCAATTTGCTCATCTGAAATAATGACAGGAAGCAAATCTGGGTCTGGGAAATAACGATAATCGTTCGCTTCTTCTTTCGAACGCATCGAACGGGTTTCCATCTTCACAGTATCGAACAAACGTGTTTCTTGGTCGATTTTACCGCCATCTTCCAAAATATCCATTTGACGTGCAATTTCTACATTAATTGCTTGTTCAATGAAACGGAAAGAGTTGATATTTTTCAATTCACAACGTGTACCAAACGCATTGCCCGGACGACGTAACGACACGTTACAGTCACAACGGAACGAACCTTCTGCCATGTTACCGTCAGAAATACCTAACCAACGCACCAAAGTGTGAACTGATTTGATATAAGCCAAAGCTTCTTCAACAGAACGCATATCCGGTTCAGACACGATTTCTAGTAACGGCGTACCTGCACGGTTTAAGTCAATTCCAGACAGACCTTCGAACTGATCATGAATAGATTTACCTGCATCTTCTTCCAAATGCGCACGCGTCACGCCTATGCGCTTCACAGTGCCATTATCAAGCTGAATGTCGATATGACCTAAGCCCACAATCGGATTGTCCATCTGGCTGATCTGGTAGCCTTTTGGCGAATCTGGGTAAAAATAGTTTTTACGTGCAAACACAGAAGTTTGGTCAATGTACGCATCGATACCTAAACCAAAACGAATGGCAAGATCAACTACTTCTTTATTCAATACAGGAAGCACGCCCGGCATTGCCAAATCGACAAGACTAGCTTGAGTATTTGGGTCTTGACCAAATTCAGTTGATGAACCAGAGAAGATCTTAGAATTGGTCGCAAGCTGTGTGTGAATCTCGATACCAATAACGACTTCCCAACCATCAATCAGGTTAGATTTTTGAGCTGTTGAGGTATTAGACATTATGCATTCTCCTCAGCAATTGCCGCACGTTTCGTATGCCAATCTGTATTTTGTTGATATTGATGAACAATCGATAATAATTGCGATTCAGACCAATAGTTTCCAATCAATTGTAAACCGACAGGTAAGTTGTTCGCATCAAAACCAACAGGGGCATTGATTGCAGGAAGACCAGCCAAGTTCACTGCGATGGTGTAAATATCACCTAAGTACATTTCAACTGGATCAAGTTTTGCGCCAATTTTGTATGCAGTGGTTGGTGCAGAAGGTGCAGCAATGACATCTACAGTTTCAAATGCTTTTAAGAAATCTTGTTGGATTAAACGACGTACTTTTTGTGCTTTCACATAGTACGCATCGTAATAACCTGCAGAAAGAGCATATGTCCCAATGAGGATACGACGTTGAACTTCTGCACCAAAACCTTCTGAACGTGAACGTTTATACAAGTCCGTTAAGTCCACAGGGTTTTCACAGCGGTAGCCGTAACGTACGCCGTCATAACGTGACAAATTAGAAGATGCTTCCGCAGGTGCAATCAAATAATAAGTAGGTACGTAGGCTTCAGTCATATTCAGGTCAATTTCAACCAGAATCGCGCCCATGTCCTGTAGTTTTCTCAATGATTCTTCAACACGTGCTTTAACGTCTGCATCTAAGCCGTGTACGTTAAAGTATTGTTTAGGAATACCAATGCGTAAGCCTTTGACCGCAGTTGCATTTAAGTTTGCAACATAATCATCCACTTCTTTCTGAATTGAAGTTGAATCTTTCGCATCGTGACCTGCAATGGTGTTCATTAGAAATGCACAGTCTTCCGCAGAGCGAGCCAATGGACCACCTTGGTCTAAAGATGATGCATAGGCAATCATCCCAAAACGAGATACACGACCATAAGTTGGTTTTAAACCTGTCAGACCACAGAATGAAGCAGGTTGGCGAATAGAACCGCCTGTATCTGTACCTGTTGCAATCGGTGCAAGATCCGCAGCTACGCAAGCCGCAGAACCACCCGAAGAGCCGCCTGGTACGTGTTCTAAATTCCACGGGTTAGCCGTTGCGCCGTAGAATGAATTTTCAGAGGTAGAGCCCATGGCAAATTCGTCCATGTTCACTTTACCTAAAGTCACTAAGCCTGCTGCTTTGGCTTTGGCAACCACTGTCGCATCGTATGGCGATACGAAATTATCGAGCATTTTAGAACCCGCAGTGGTTTTAATGCCTTGAGTACAGAAAATATCTTTATGGGCAATCGGAACGCCAGTCAATAGACCAGCCGTTCCAGATCTAAGTAAGCCATCAGCAGCATCAGCTTGAGCCAAAGCTTGTTCAGGCGTTACCGTAACGTAAGATTGAACACGATCATCAATTTTCGCAATACGGTCTAAATAGTGTTGTGTTAATTCATGAGATGAAAACTGAGCAGTTTTTAACCCTTCAGTCATTTCACGAATCGATAAACGGTGTAAATCAGTCATGAGTACAATTCTTTACGATTAATTTTATAAATAGGTTTAATTGATCAAATATTATTCGATAACGCGAGGGACAAGGTATAAACCATCCTGAGTTGCAGGGGCGATAGCTTGATATTGCTCACGATGATCCGTTTCTGTGACAACATCGGCACGAAGCGGTTGTGGATGATCAAATGGGCTTTTAAGTGGCTCAACACCTTCGGTATCAATGCCTTTTAAGCTTTCCATCATCCCTAAAATTTTATTTAAACTTTGAGCATATTCAGCAGATTGCGTATCATTCAGCGACAATCGTGCAAGATTGGCAATAGCTGAAACAGTTTGCGCATTTAACTCTGCAGATTGCTGTGCATCTGAAGTTGACATGAGGTCTCACCTAATCAGTATTAAAAAATTCAAAATATTGTGCGTTATAATAAGCGATTGACTTGTTCAAATCATCACATTTAGTTAAAGTTGCCATCTTGCGTCCCCATAAAGTTTAAACTGAGAACGACCCGTGATTCTAAAACGACTAATTGGCTTGTTTTCGCCAGATCTTGCCATTGATTTAGGCACTGCAAATACACTAATTTATGCACCAGGAAGGGGCATTATATTAAATGAACCGACAGTTGTGGCAATTCGCCATAGTGGTTCGCAGAAAATTGTTGCAGCCGTGGGTTTAGATGCTAAGCAAATGCTTGGTCGTACACCTGCAAACATTTCTGCAATCCGTCCGATGAAGGATGGTGTTATTGCCGATTTTGAAGTCACCGAAACCATGTTAAATCAATTCATTGGTCGAGTGCACGAAAAACGTTTATTTCCACCTGCGCCACGTGTTGTGGTATGCGTGCCATGTAAATCGACCTTGGTAGAGCGCCGTGCGATTCGTGAAGCTGTATTCAATGCAGGTGCACGTGATGTACGTCTAATTGAAGAGCCAATGGCTGCTGCAATTGGTGCTGGTATGCCTGTAGAACAAGCTTGTGGTTCTATGGTTGTAGATGTCGGTGGTGGTACAACTGAAATTGCAATTATTTCACTTCAAGGCTGTGTCTATGCAGACTCACTTCGTATCGGCGGTGATGTCTTTGATGAACAAATCATTAACTATGTTCGTAAAGCGCATGGTTGTGTGATTGGTGAAACGACAGCTGAAACCATTAAAAAAGAAGTGGGTATGGCGATTGCAGACGGCAAAACTTTAGAAATTGAAGTTCGTGGTCGTAACCTTGCAGAAGGTGTACCGCGCGCAATTACCGTAACTTCTGACGAAATTACCCAAGCGATTTCAGACCCGCTACAAAGCATCGTATCTGCTGTGAAATCTGCTTTAGAACAAACACCACCTGAATTATCTTCGGATATTGCAGAGCGTGGTATTGTTTTGACAGGTGGTGGTGCATTGCTGCGTAACTTAGATAAATTGCTTGCACAAGAAACAGGTTTACCTGTGGTCGTTGCCGAAGATCCTTTAACTTGCGTGACTCGTGGTGGCGGAAAAGCTTTAGAATTTTTTGATAATCCAAATCATGATATGCTTTTTGTAGGCTAAAACTCCGTAGATTAAGTTTAAGGATGAGACGGTGCAACCGAATCTCTTTTCAAGACAACCGCCATCTTTTCGCTCGTTCATTATTGCGGTAATCACTTGTTTGGTTGTGCTGTTTTTTAACTGGCGCATGCCGCAAGTGATTCAACCTGCAAGGGAAGTTCTATATGCGGCATATAATCCTATTTATGCCCTTGCAAGCTATCCTGTATTGTCGAAAGAATGGTTGAATCAACAAACCAAATCTGAAGCACAACTTCGTCGTGAAAATACTGCGATGCAAGCCGAATTGCTTCAGGGGCAAGTACGTCTGCAAAAACTCTCTGAACTTTCTGCCGAAAATACTCGTTTAAGAGGATTATTGGATACGCCACTGATTATTGACGGGCGTATGGAAATTGCAGAAGTGATTGGAACAGATGCTGATCCTTTACGTCATATCATTATTATCAACCGTGGTTCAGTCAATCAGTTAAAAGTTGGGCAAACCGTTTTAGATGATAAGGGAATCATGGGGCAAATTATCAATGTCTATCCACACAGTAGTCGTGTCATGTTGCTTTCAGATAAAGAACATTCTTTATCAGTTCGTTTAGAAAGCTCTGGGATGCGTGCCATTGTGACGGGTACGGGTGATTTGGGACATCTGAAAATGGAATATGTACCGACAAGTGCCAATATTAAAGTGGGCGATAAGGTGTATAGTTCAGGTTTAGGACAGCATTTTCCTGCAGGTTATTTAGTCGGTTCAGTGTCAAAAGTAATGCGTCATAATACCGGTGAGTTTGCTCAAATTGATGTGGTTCCTGCTGCACAATTGGCGGGCGGTCATCATGTCGTGGTACTTTTCTCAGATTCTTTAGCGATGGAGCAGCCGAATGTTGATCGCTAAGAAGCTTTCGTCAGAAAAGCAACGCAAAGATCCTTTATGGATTATTATCTTTTCGATCATCATTGGTTCAATACTAATGGTTTACCCCATGTCATATGCTTTGGCAGGTTGGCGACCACTGTATATGCTCATGATTATGCTGTTTTGGGTACTTTGTCAGCCAACATGGTGTGGTGTATGGTTTGCATTTACCATTGGCTTATTTACTGATTTATTATTAGATGCCCCCTTGGGAATGAATGCTTTAAGTTATGTACTTGTGGCTTTTATTACTCGATATTTCATCCGTGAACGTCGTGTCATGACCTTCAATAATCTTTGGGTGATTAGTACTTTTGCAATTATTGCGTATTTGTTTTTTTCTTTTATTGCGCAAGTCATGGCGGGTACACATTTTTCTATTACACGACATTGGCAACCTTTAGTTTCTAGCATTTTTTGTTGGCCTATTCTTTATTATCTATTAAAAAGATGGCGCATTTAATTCTAGCTTCGAGTTCGCCTCGACGTAAAGAACTGTTGTTACAGGTTGGTTTAAGTTTTGAGACTTGTAGCCCAGATATCGATGAATCTGTGCTGGAAAATGAGCAGGCTGATCATTATGTAGCAAGACTGGCGACTGAAAAAGCGCAAGCTGTATTACAATTATATCCTGATAGTACAGTGATTGCAGCGGACACCAGTTTGGTTTTTGCAGATCAGATTATTGGTAAGCCGGAGTCGAAGCAACATGCTTTTGAGATTTGGGCATTATTGTCAGGTCAAAAACATGAAGTGCTCACAGGTGTTTGTGTTGCAAATGCCCAACAATTATTCAGTAAAGTAGTACGTACACAAGTCGAATTTCAGCGGTTAAGTGCTCAAGATATGGAAGATTATTGGGCAACAGGTGAACCGATAGGCAAAGCTGGCGCATATGCGATTCAAGGCATTGCAGCTCAATATATAATCGCTATAAAAGGCAGTTATAGCAATGTAGTCGGTTTACCATTACATGAAACGATACAGTTATTAGATCAAATAGATCAACGCAGTTAAGGCACTAAATTAGCTGACCAAAAGAATTTTTATAATGTTTTGAGTTTTATTATGTCTGACGAATTATTGATTAACGTCACACCTATGGAATGTCGTGTGGCGCTGATTCAAAATGGAACGGTCAATGAACTGTTCGTTGAGCGCACTGTTAAGCGTGGGTTAGTCGGGAATATTTACAAAGGTAAAGTCGTACGTGTACTTCCAGGTATGCAAGCTGCTTTTGTCGATATTGGCTTATCTCGTACTGCATTTTTACATATTAATGATATGGTTTGGGCACGTAACCAACCAACGCCCAATGTTTTTGAATTATTACAACCGGGTCAAATCCTCACGGTTCAAGTGATGAAAGACATGCTGGGAACAAAAGGTGCGCGTTTAAGTACAGATCTTTCTATCCCATCTCGTTATCTGGTTTTGATGCCCTATGGTAGTCATACTGGTGTATCACAACGTATTGAATCTGAAGAAGAGCGCGATCGTTTGCGTTCGATGATTGAACGGATTCAAGCAGAGCATCAATTACCAGGTTCAGTCATTGTGCGAACGGCAGCAGAAGGGATTGAAGAAGCTGCGATTGCACAAGATATGGCTTATCTCGCCAAGTTGTGGCAATACATTCAAGACAGACAAAAAATTATTGTTGTACCTTCTTTGATTTTTGAAGAATTGCCGTTGCCACAACGTGTCATTCGAGATTTGGCCAATGAAAATACTGCAAAAATTTCGGTAGATTCACGTGAAATTCATGCCAAATTACAAGAATTTGTTCAAGAATTTGTACCGAGCATGGAAAGTCGTCTGATTCATTATCCGGGTGAGCGCCCAATTTTTGATTTGTATAATGTTGAAGAAGATATTCAACGTGCTTTACAAACTCGGGTTGCGCTCAAGTCTGGCGGTTATTTGATGATTGATCAAACCGAAGCGATGACCACTATTGATGTCAATACAGGTTCATATGTCGGTGGGCGTACGCTTGAAGACACTGTATTTAAAACCAATATGGAAGCGACGCAGGTGATTGCTCGTCAACTTCGCTTGCGTAATCTGGGTGGTATTATCATTATCGATTTCATTGACATGCAAGAAGTATTGCATCGTGAAGAGGTGATGAGTCAGTTCGATAAAATGCTTGAACGTGATCATGCTAAAACCAAAATTACCCAAGTATCAGAATTGGGTTTAGTGGAAATGACTCGTAAACGTACCCGAGAATCACTGGAACATTTACTGTGTGAATCTTGTCCTGCGTGTCAAGGTCGCGGTTATATCAAAACTGCAGAGACAGTATGTTACGAAATCTTTCGAGAAATATTACGTTATACACGTGCTTATGAATCTCAGACTGGCTTTACTGTTATTGCACATCCATCGGTGATTGATCGCTTGCTAACCGCAGAAGCCCCAGCTGTCGCAGATTTGGAGCATTTCATTCACCGTGTGATCAAATTTCAAGTCGAAAATTTATACACGCAAGAGCAATACGATATCATTCTGAGTTGAAATTGTAACAGAATATCGTTAAACACTTGTTACATCTGAAATTTTACTTTTTTCACTGATTTCACAATACTAGATACAAAGGTAGCCAAAGACGTTTCTCTTTTTAATAGTCTTAGCAAGTGAGGTCAAAATGAGTGTAAGTGAACAATTAGTCAGTCGTGGCATAATGCATGTGTTGGACAATCAACCGAAAAATACATGTGTGATGTTGGATGATAATGGTAAAGAAGTAAACGTTACTAAAGATATGGTGGTCAATGTTTGCCATCAACTCTTAAAAAAATGTCGAAATGTTAAAAATTAAGGGGCAATATTGAGCCCCTTAATTTTTCAACTTTTTTAATTAAAAATGCGTTCCATTTGAAAATAAAAATGTAAAGTTCAAATAAGCAAGAAATTAACATTCACAATTGAATATTTAATAAAGATTATTTGTAAAATACAGTTATTTACAAATAATGAGATTCACAAAAGCCTAATATCGTAGGCTTTTGCAATTCAGATAATATTAACCAATAACTTTTTGAATAGACGTATTATTGTTTAATTGAGTTTCTGTATTCATTTCGATACTTTGCTCAGATGCTAATTTTGCAGCATTTTTTTCACTTATAATGTGCTCAAATTTTTGAATTTCATTTTCTAGATGCGTCAAAAGATTTTGCAATTTAGGTAATGATTTACGGCAACCTGTTAAACCGACTTCTAATTTATCCAAATAACTGGTCATGGTGATATTCAAAGCTTGCCCGTCTAGAACAATTGAAGCAGGGTAGAGTGCATCGAGTTTTGCACCATTCCAATACAAAGGTTCACGAGGACCTGGAACATTGGAAATAATTACGTTAAATGCTTGATTTTTTGGCATCATTCCAGACGCGATATTGAACCCTGCTGGCCCAAAAACAAAAGCACTATAATTTAATATTTGATCTGAACTCATGCGTTTAAAACGATTTTTAGAGTGTAGAACACTGCGACGAATAATTTCTAAACGTTCTTCTGGTTGTTCTTTATCTGTTCCCAAGTTTGCCAAAATCATGGTGATTCGGTTACTCATATCCGAGTCGTCATCACGTAGAGAAGCAGGAACCATGGCAACCAATGGTTTTTTGGGTAAAGCATCTTGCGTAATTAAATAATCACGAATTGCACCTGAACAGACTGCTAAAATAACATCATTAATGGTCACACCAAGCGCTTTAGAAATGTCTCTAAAACGATCTAATTCAAATGATTGTGCTGCAAAACGGCGTGAAGAACTAACTCGTTGATTAAACAAACTGCGTGGTGCTTGGAAACTCGACACATAGTCTGGGTTTTTGCCCATTTCTTTAAACACAGTTTGGAACAGCTCTTGTGTCACTTTTGGTGCAGATTCGACTTGGCCTTTTAATGTTGCGTATATTTTTTTAGCTTTATCTAGTTTGGTTTCTTTTAGACGTTTTGCACGTTTACCTTCGACACACCACGGTGGAATAATAGTTTTTGAATCTGGATCTTTAGAGAATGATTTCTCCAGTAAGCGCATGCCCGCAACACCATCAATCATGGCATGGTGGATTTTAAAATACATGGCAAAGCGATTGCCTTCGATTCCTTCAATAATATGACACGTCCAAAGTGGTTTAGCCCGATCAATTAAAGCGCTGTGCTCTTGTGAAATATACACCAATAATTCACGAATTCGTCCAGGGTGCGGAAGTGCGATGTGACGGAAATGATGGTCAATATCAAACTCTTCATCTTCATCCCAAAAAAAGCCATTTAAGCGATTGTTAAACGGTGGAACAGGAATAGATTTTGAATTACGAATATCTGCAACAAGATCTTGAATAAATGTAGATGGGGCATGTTCTGGAATTTGAAATAAGAACAATCCACCCACATGCATAGGTTGTTGACGCTTTTCTAAATTAAGAAAAATATAATCGATTGGGTGTAATGGGCGCATGGTCTGGGATTGCCTCACTGCAATGTCTACAACAACTCATGTCCGAGTGTTGGATTGTTAGAATTATAGAACCTGAGCTAAAGTATAGAACGATTTGGAGGGTGAAATCCAAGCATTTCGATGAACGTTGGGTCTAGAAAGAAGTCATCAAATGGAGTGACTTCTTTCAACCAAATCTGATACTAAAACTATTTTAAATTTCCAGCATGTAACCCACATTCTTTATGGGTGGCTTCTTCCCACCACCAACGACCTTCACGTTCATGTTGGTTGGGTAATATTGCACGTGTACAAGGCTCACAACCGATAGAAATATATCCTTTTTCATGTAAAGGATTATATGGAATTTCCATCATGCGAATATAATTCCATACATCTGCACTTGACCAATTGGCAAGTGGATTATATTTAATCAATTGTTTCCCTTCGCCTGAAAAACCGACATCGGCTTGAATAACTGGAATTTCTGTACGTGTCCCCGGACTTTGATCTTTACGCTGTCCTGTGATCCAGCCATCTAGGGTGGCTAATTTTTTTCGCAAGGGTTGTACTTTTCGGATTCCACAACATTCTTTATGGTCATCTTGATAGAAGCTGAATAAGCCTTTTTCATTTACCAATTGTTGGACTGCTTCAGATTCAGGGAAACAAATTTCAATTTTGATGTTGTAATGTTTACGTACTGTTTCTAAAAACTGATAGGTTTCAGCATGCAAACGACCAGTATCTAAGCTGAAGACACGGTATGGCTTACCTAAATGATGCGCCATATCAATCAAGACAACATCTTCTGCACCAGAAAATGAGATGGCGATTTCACCTTGTTGCGATAAAGCCAACTCTAATATTTCAGACGGTGATTTATCTGTATATTCCGCAGCTAGTGCATCTACAAGATCGATCGTTGGTATAGTGGTCATGTCTGCTCCTGGCAGTTAGCTTGAAGCTCTGTTCTATTTGAATATTTCTAAGAATATCTAAATTTAAACATTTTAGAGAAAGTTAAATCAATTACACTTTATATGAGTAAAGCCTTTTTGAAATCCATCGTATTTTAAAGTAAATGAAATATGCTGCTTAGCAGATTATTTAAAATGCTTATGAAAAAAATAGATTTATAGGAATAGATAGACCAAAAAACTTTCATCAAAGAAAACCAAAATTTGATGTTATGATAACGCCAAAATTTTAAACTGACATTTGGGAGAACCCATGGAAATCGTATGTCTTGATCTTGAGGGTGTATTGGTACCAGAAATCTGGATCAATTTTGCTAAAAAAACAGGAATCAAAGAATTAGAAGCAACAACACGTGATATTCCAGACTACGATGTGTTGATGACGCAGCGTCTCAATATTCTTAAACAACATGGTTTAGGTTTAAATGATATTCAAGCTGTGATTGCAGATATGGGGCCATTCCCAGGTGCAAAAGAGTTTGTTGAATGGGTGCGTACGCATTTCCAATTGATCATTCTTTCAGATACGTTCTATGAGTTTGCTCATCCGCTAATGAAACAACTCGGTTGGCCGACGATTTTCTGCCATAAGCTTGAAACAGATGAAAAGGGCATGATCACTGCGTATAAATTACGTCAGCCTGATCAAAAACGTGAAGCTGTAAAAGCTTTACATGGTTTGAATTATCGTGTGATCGCTGCTGGTGATTCTTATAACGATACGACAATGTTAGGTGAAGCGGACGAAGGATTTTTATTTGATGCACCTGAAAATGTGATTCGTGAATTTCCACAATTCCCACCAATTCATGGTTATGAAGCATTGAAAGAAGCGATTCGTAACGCGTCTGTTCGTGATATTCCAGCATAATCTATTGAATATATTGTAAAAAAAGACGCTTAGGCGTCTTTTTTGTTGGTAGTACATAAACATACTTGAGGATTTAGTGCAGTATAGAAAGTTTCTTACAACGCAGCCTTAATTAACGGGTAGGCATTATTCAGTAGAGTTTTTTGTGCAGATGCATTCGGGTGAATTAAATCTTTTTGCATCAAATTTTTATTGCCTGCGATACTATTCATAAAAAAAGGATGGAGTTTTACTTTATATTGTTGGCTTAAAATTTGATAATTTTTTTCAAAAGCTTGGCTATATGCTGCACCATAATTCGGTGGAATTTTCATTCCCAATAAAATGACAGTTGCTTTGCTTTTCTGACTTAGTTGGATTAATTGTGCTAAATTTTTCTGAATTATTTGCGGTGGTTGCCCACGTAAACCATCATTACCGCCCAATTCAATTACAACAACATCTGGTTTGTGTGTTTGCAAGAGTTTAGGCAAGCGAGCCAATGCCCCACTGGTGGTTTCCCCACTGACACTGGCATTGATTACTTTATGCTGTTTAGGTTGTTGTTGATCCAAGCGTTGTTGTAGTAATACCACCCAACTTTGTTGTGGGTTTAAACCATAGCCTGCACTTAAACTATCACCCAAAATCATGATGGTTTTTGCAAAACTACTAACGGGCAACAGACAGATCATGCTAAAAATTAAACAATGAATACCGTTTTTCATCATTTTCAAATTTAACAATTTTTTGATTTGCATATAGGGTACTTTTACGATGTCTAAGGTTCAGGATGATTCAACTTCTCCCATCATGCCACAAGTGATAATTTCTGCACAGCAATTGACACAAAAGATTGAACTCCCACATCAAACACTTACAATTTTCGAAAATTTAAACTTGAATATTCATGCGGGTGAGCAAGTTGCCATCACAGGACGTTCGGGGTCAGGAAAGTCAACTTTGCTGGGTATTCTTGCCACTTTAGACCAAGCCAGTACAGGGCAGTTGACCGTATGCGGTGAAAGTATTCAAAGCTTAAACGAAGAACAGCGTGCTTTAGTTCGTTTAAAATATATAGGTTTTGTATTTCAATCTTTTCAACTACTTCCTCATTTGTCGGCACTTGAAAATGTGATGTTGCCACTCCGTTTGCAAAAAGATTTTAACTATTCAGATGCCGAGAAAAAGTCATTGAAATTATTGGCAAAAGTAGGCTTGGAAAGACAGAGTCAGCAAACACCTAAAGTGCTTTCTGGCGGTGAACAGCAGCGTGTGGCAATCGCGCGGGCATTGATTTCAGACCCTAAAATTATTTTTGCAGATGAACCAACAGGGAATTTGGATGGCCATACTGCACATGAAATTGAACAGTTATTATTTGATTTAAATAAAGAATTAGGCACAACTTTGGTTCTAGTTACTCATGATCCTCAACTGGCAGCACAATGTCAGCGTCATTACGAGCTATTAGAGGGGCAATTGATTGAGCATTCTCAAACTCATAAAAAACATGAGGTTGTGTGATGTTGACATTATTTAAGCCATTATTTAGGCAAAGTTTTGCAAGTTCAGGTATTTACTTACTGATTATTGCTTTGAGTTTAGCCATAAGTGCGACGACTGCTTTAAAATTTAGTAATGACCAAGTACAACAAGCAGTGACTCTACAGGCTGCAAAAATGCAAGCGGCTGATCTGGTACTTAGCGATACCAATCCGATTGAACTGCAATGGTTAAAACGAGCAGATGAATTAAAGCTCAAACAGTCGCATGTCACCATGTTCAGTTCTATGGCTTCTACGCATGATCAATTTGTCATGGTGAATGTGAAAGCGATAGATGCCGCATTTCCTTTACGTGGTGAATTGAAAAGTACCCCACAGCAGCAATTACAGACTGGTGGGGTTTGGCTGAGTAAACGTGCTCAAGAACTATTAAAATTAAACATAGGCGATTCAGTTCAAATTGCAGATGGTCAATTTAAAGTCACAGGAATTATTAACCATGATTCTAATCAGGAAATAGGTTTTTCTGCGTTTTCCCCAACAGTGATAATTTCTCAAGCGGATGTTGTAAAAACTGGCGCAATTCAAGTAGGAAGCCGTATTGAATATCGTTTGCTTATGTCTGGCGATACACAATCTTTAAATACTTATCAGCAAGCGTTCAAAGATTTTAAAGAACAAGAAAAGCAAAATTTTGCTCGACAGTTTGATCAGAAGCAGCATCAAATTGGTGATCAAAACAACCAACAAAACAATCATCAAGAAGATCAGCAAGTAGCTCAAACAGATCAATCTGCTCAAGCCGTGCAAAATACTGAAACTGATTTAGATGATCAAAGTAATTTAAGGCTGCGCAATGCCAATGAAGGAAATTCACGATTACTGAAACCGATTGAAAATTTAGATACTTTTTTACAGTTGGCGAATATTTTAACAATCCTATTGTGTGGTTTAGCGATTGCTTTGACCAGTCAGCGCTATGTTCAGCAAAATCAGGATCATATTGCTTTAATGCGTTGCATGGGGGCAAGGAAAGGTCAGATTTTCCAAACGTATTTGGTTTTATTACTGGTTGTGATCGCTATTGCTATGGTGATTGGTAGTGGCTTAGGCATGATATTGGGTTATTCGTTATTACAACTCATGCTACAAATGATTACTAATTTGGAAATACAATTTTCGATGCTGCAAATGTTGTTTGGCCCATTGCCGATTGCAATTTTTACCAGTGCAATTGTGTTGATTGGTTTTATATTACCGAGTCTATGGCAGTTGTTAAATACACCACCGATACGTGTGATTCGCCAACAGGAAAAATCAGCACGTTCAATGTTGTGGATGCTGTCTACAGGTTTAATCAGCTTAATTATTTTTAGTTTAATACTCACTGAAAATGTCGTTCTCACGACTTTAGTCATGGGTTCAGTGATTGTGTTAACAGGGCTGTTATATGGCATTGTTTTATTGGTTTTGAAAACCTTAAAATCTATGCGTAATCGACTTTCGGTCTATGTACGTACACCTTCTCAAACTGCATTACAGGTCACGGCATTGGCTTTAGGGTTAAGTTTAATTACCGTACTTGCAGTGCTAAGAACTGATCTATTAGAGCGTTGGCAGCAACAAATTCCAGAAGGTACGCCAAATCAATTTATTTATGGTTTACCGCCATTTGAGCTAGAAGCATTTAGACAACAATTAGCACAGCAGCACTGGAAAAGTTCACCTTTATATCCCAATGTAAAAGGGCGTTTATTGGCAAAAAATGGACAAGCTTTTTCTACTGATTTGGTGAAAAAGAGTAATTCGCTACGTCGTGAATTGAATTTGACTCAAGCAGATCAGTATCCTCAGGATAATAAGATTATTTCAGGTGATCCGAAGCTGTCTAAAGTTGGACAAGTATCTGTAGAGGCTAATTTAGCAGAAGAGTTAGGGATAAAAATTGGAGATCATTTAACTTTTAGTTTGCCTGAGGGAAATCTACAGGCTCAAGTTGTTAATCTGCGAACGGTAGAGTGGCAAAGTTTTAGCCCGAACTTCTTTTTTATTTTTACACCCAAGACTTTAGATGAGAATGCGGGCAGTTATTTAGGAAGTTTTTATGTGCCACCAGACGAAAAATCGAAAATGGTTCATTTGATTCAGCAATTTTCCAACACAGTTTTTATTGATGTTTCTTTGATTTTTGAAGAAATAAAGCATCTTGTTGCAGTATTGGTAAAAATTATTACTGTACTGGCTGTATTGGTTAGTTTGTCCGGATTTTTGGTGTTAATAGCCTGTATTAATTTATTGATGGATGAGCGAAAAAGAGAAGTGGCGTTGTTGCGTTCTTTTGGCAGTTCAAAGCGTCAGTTAAAAAATATGATGAGTTTGGAAATCGGTTTTATTGGATTATTGGCAGGGATTATTTCGTGTTTCTTTGCAGAGGTGATTAGCGCTGTTGCAAGTTATCGTATGGACATGGCATTACAGTTACATTGGGAAATATGGTTGATTTTGCCGATTTCGATGGCTGTTTTATGTGCCTTGATTGGACGTTATCGTTTGAGTTATTTGTCTGAAATTCCACCTTTACAGAGTTTAAGAGAATTAAATTAAAGGCGAATGGTTAAGGTCGATTGATTATGTGTGCTTATTTTAAGCATCATTATTCATTAACTTTAACGATTTTTTATGTCTCTGAACAATCTTTCCATACCTATCTAAAAAGGGTGTGGAAAGATAAATACTTAGTTATTGCGTATTTGTTAAAATTTCAATTGGCTACGCATTTGTACAATGGCTTCTTGCCAAAGTGGTGTAAGCGGCTCAACCAGATGTTGGCAATATAGATAAACAGCATAAGTGGCAGCAATGCCTAAGACCATAATCACGAGATTTACCTTTTGACCAGCTTGGCTACGTTGGGTCATATACCATGCTAGAGCCATCAGCGCACCCATGATCATACCGCCAATATGCGCGGCATTATTGATTCCTGAAGCAAAATAGCCAAACGCTAAGTTAATGGCGAGTGTGATGAAAAGTGCCTTTTTATCTAAGATAAATCTTTGATTTACTGTCGGAGCAAACATCGAAAGTAGTGTTAATGCACCACCGAGTCCCATCACCGCACCTGATGCACCAGCAGATATACGTGGAAGTAACGATTGATCAAAACTTTGTAAAAATCCATAGCTGTGACGAATATCGAGATAACCACTTAACAAGCTTCCCATTAAACCTGCAAGGATATACAGGCTTAAATAGTAAACTCGTCCAAACATTTGCTCTGCAATGTTGCCAAAGATATAGAGTGCCCACATATTCATCATTAAATGAATAATGCCGAAGTGAAAAAACATACTGCTAAAGAGGCGATACGGTTCCTCTAGAAAGGTTAAAGGTGCATAATCAGCACCCCAACGTAATGCGTCCAAAGTAGTTGGGTCTGTAATATTGACACCTGAAAGGACTTGTAAGGCAAATAATCCAACATTGATGATAATCAGTATGAGGGTTATTTTTTCTATCTTGTTACTGGTTTGTAGATAAGATGACGTTTCTCGATAATCAGACATGCCGTTTCTTTATTTCTTATAGATAGATTGAGCTTAGCATGAAATACCAAATTTTTCGGAGTAACCTGCTGACATGAAAGCTTTTATTGTTCGTGGTTTGTTAATCATTATGAGTGTTTTGATTTTGATTCAGCTTTGGATTTTCTCAAGTTTGGTCTATTGGCGTAGTCATGACGTTGAAACAACAATGTTTATGCGTTGGACATATTTCTCAGATTTTAAGCCCATTCAACATGAATGGCGTGATTATGGAGACATTAGTGATAATTTTAAACATGCGATTATTGCTGCTGAAGACGCTAAGTTTGTAGATCATCATGGTTTCGATTGGGATGGTATTGAAGATGCTTTGCAACGTAATTTGAAGAAAGATAAGGTAGTTGCAGGTGGTTCAACAATTTCACAACAACTCGCCAAAAACTTATTTTTCTATAATCGTCGTTCATTTATTCGTAAAGGGCAGGAAACCATTGCAACAACGATGATGGAGCGGATGTGGACGAAGCAACGGATTTTAGAAGTCTATATGAACTCAGTTGAGTTTGGCGATCATATTTATGGCGTAGAAGCTGCTGCACAGCATTACTTTGGTAAAAGTGCTAAAAGTTTAACAGCTGAGCAAGCTGCATTTTTAGCTGCAATATTGCCAAATCCTAAATATTACCAAGACCATCGTGATGATCGAAAATTGAATTATCGTAAAGGTTTGATCTTAAAGTATATGCGTAGTACCCGTATTCCAGATTAATTTGTGATTTAAAAATAAAGATAAATACTGAGCGTGAATGCAAAGCACAAATTATTGTGCTTTTTTTTAGTCATGGACTTTTTTTTATGAAATTGTCACAAATATGAAGCATACTAGATTTATGACATTTTTTTGATGCAGGTTTATTGCATGAATACCGCAGTGACGACAACAACAGCAACAGAATATTCTTATAATGAACGATATATTAATCGTGAACTTTCTATTTTAGATTTTCACTTACGTGTTTTGGAACAAGCAGTAGATCCTTTACATCCGTTACTTGAGCGTCTCAATTTTTTACTTATTTTCTCACGCAATATGGACGAATTTTTTGAAATTCGTGTTGCAGGGATGATGGAAGAATTAACTTTAGGTAATGAAAGCCGTTCACCAGACGGTTTAACACCTAAGCAAGTTTTAGAGCAAATTTCTAAAACGGCACATGAAGCAATTGAACGTCAATATCGTATTCTCAATGATGAAATTTTCCCAAAGCTTCGTGAAGAAGACATTTGTTTTTTACGCCGTGGCGAGTTAACACCTGCACAATCTGCTTGGATCAAAAAGTATTTTCAGGAACAAGTTGCACCCGTTCTGACTCCAATTAGCTTAGATCCCGCACATCCATTTCCTCGTTTAGTGAATAAAAGTTTAAACTTTATTATTACTTTGGAAGGGAAAGATGCTTTTGGACGACAAATTGATTTAGCGGTTGTACCTGCACCTCGTTCATTGCCACGTGTGGTACGTTTGCCAGATGAGTTAACAGGTGGAAAAGAACATTTTGTAATGTTATCTGCAATCATTCATGAACATGTTTCAGACTTGTTCCCAGGAATGACAGCAACAGGGTGTTATCAATTCCGTGTAACACGTAATGCGGATTTGGCGTTAAATGAAGATGTAGAAGACTTAGCCAAAGCATTAATTGGTGAGTTAAGTTCACGTCGTTTTGGTCGTGCTGTTCGTTTGGAAGTGACACAGAATTGTCCACAACATATTTATGAATATTTACTGGAAGAGTTTGATTTAGAAAAAGAACAACTTTATAAAGTTGATGGCCCAGTGAACTTGGCACGTTTAGTTTCGAACTTTAAACGTCCCCATATGCGTTACGATGCACATGTACCTGTGATTCCAAAAGTATTGAAAAAGACTGAAAATATTTTCTCTGCAATGCAGAAGCAAGACATTCTTTTACATCATCCGTTTGAATCTTTTGCGCCAGTAATCAACTTACTACGTGAAGCTGCTCGTGATCCTCAAGTATTGGCAATTAAACAAACGCTGTATCGTAGCGGTGCAGATTCTGAAATTGTTCAAGTTCTTGCAGAAGCAGCACGTAATGGTAAAGAAGTGACTGCAATCATCGAGTTACGTGCTCGTTTTGATGAAGAGTCGAATATTGAAGTTGCCAATGTTTTACAAGAAGCTGGTGCAGTCGTGGTCTATGGTATTGTCGGGTATAAAACCCATGCCAAAATGATCTTGGTGGTACGCCGTGAGAATAATAAATTAGTTCGTTATGTGCATTTGGGAACAGGGAACTACCATGCGACCAATGCGCGTATTTATACTGACTATGGTTTGATGACCACAGAAAAAGAACTCTGTGAAGATGTACATCGTATCTTTCAAGAATTAACAGGTATGGGGAAAATGGCAAAGCTGAAGAAGCTTTTACATGCACCATTTACCTTACATGCACAGTTAATTGCTTTTATTGATGATGAAATTGCCAATGCAAAAGCAGGTAAACCTGCACAAATTATTGTCAAAGTGAATGCATTAACAGAAGTTCAATTGATTAATAAATTGTATGAAGCATCGCAAGCAGGTGTGCAAATTGACCTGATTATTCGTTCAATTTGCTGTCTACGTCCAGGTCTTCCAAATTTGTCTGAAAATATTCGAGTTCGTTCGATTGTTGGGCGCTTCTTAGAACATACTCGTGTTTATTATTTTGGCAATAATGGCAATCCACGAATCTACTGTTCGAGTGCAGATTGGATGGATCGTAATTTATTCAATCGTGTAGAAGTATGTTTCCCAGTTGAAGATCCTATTTTGAAAAAGCGTATTTATCAACAAGGTTTGGTAAATTATATAAAAGACAATACACAAGCATGGTTGTTGCAAGGGGATGGAACTTGGGTACGTGCTCAATTAAACGAGGGCGAGAAACCTTACAATAGTCAGCAAACTTTGCTTGAACACTATTAGAAATAGTCAATACGATTTATCGTCATGATTTAATATCCATATTAATCACTTGGTTTTTAAGTATTTGAGATCAAAAAAAGGAGTCAATGTTGACTCCTTTTTTATTGCGAATTAGCTTTTGAAATTAGCCTAGATTTGCTGTGACTTTTTGTAAAATTTGAATCAATACATCAAATTCACTTTGGAGTGGTGTACTTTTACGTGTCACTAAAGCCAATGTGCGTGATGGCGCATTCTCAATCGGTTTTACAATAATCTGATCATTGTTTTTCAGCATATTTGCATGAATCGCAATTTCAGGAAGTAAGGTAAAACCTAAATTTGAACTGACCATTTCCACTAGCGTTGGCAAAGAACTGGCTTTTAAGCGATGATCATTTTTACGTTCACCAATTGGACAAACACTCAATGTATGATCGCGTAAACAATGACCTTCTTCCAATAGCATCAAATGTGAAAGATCAAGATCATCTAAGCTTCGTGCATTCACTGCGTTTTGATCCGCTTTATTGCACACCAAGAATAATCTTTCTCTCGCAATTTCAGCGACTTTTAAACCACGGATATCAAAAGGCAAGGCAAGCATGATCATATCGAGATTGCCATGTTCTAGCTTCTCTACAATCTTCTCACTTTGTGCTTCATGCAAATGCAGTTGAATTTTAGGTAATTGTTTGTGCACTTCTTCTAACAGTTGCGACAAAATAAATGGCGCAATGGTTGGAATGATACCAAGATGTAAATCACCAGTTAGAGGTTCACTCATTTCACGGCTTAAACGCATTAAATCTTGCGCATCAGCGAGTAGAACACGGGCTCGGGCGACGACTTGCTCACCTAAAGGAGTCAAACGTACATTTTGGCGGTCACGTTCAACGAGTACGCCACCCAATAAACGTTCTAACTCCATGATTCCACCCGATAAAGTGGACTGAGTTACAAATGAACGGCGCGCTGCTTCTGTAAAGTGCAACGTCTCAGACAATGTCACTAAATATGACAGCTGTCTTAGGGATGGTAATGCAGCCATAGTGTCCTAGTGCTTATGATTTAAAATGATGTGCAAATAATCCGCTAAGTTGAGGAACAAAATGCGGTGGGATATCATGCCCCATTCCCTCAATTAATTCAAATTTAGCGCCTGAAATAGCTTTTGCGACTGCCTTACCATGTCTTGGAGCTAATAAACGATCTTTAGAACCATGAATGACCAAAGTTGGTTTTTCGATCTGTTTATCCAATTTAAGTAAGGAGCCTGTACATAATATTGCTAAAAACTGTTGAAGTACACCCGCTGGGTTATAACTACGACGATATAATTTGCGTGCAGTCTGAATTGCATCGACTTGGTTAATGTAACCTGGTGAGCCAATGATATGAAATAGCTTCAAAGAATGATTAACAATGCCTTCTTCATCACGAGATTCTGGTTTGCCAATTAGACTAAAGAGTTGCTTCGGAAATGGTGGTGGTAATAACGGTTGATTGTTACTGGTAAATAATAATCCTACTTTTTCAATTTTTTCTGGATATTTTGCCGCTAAAATTTGAGCAATCATGCCGCCCATAGAAGCACCAAGAATATGTGTCTTTTCAAGACCTAAACGATCAATCAATAAGCCCACATCTTCAGCCATATCAAATAGATTATATGGCGCTCCATCATTGGGTAAACCTAAGGCAAAACGTCCCATGAGTTTATAAGAATTTAGACGTGGACCTTTATGGCGAATTTTTGAAGATAAGCCAATGTCTCGATTATCAAAACGAATCACATAAAAACCTTGATCGATTAGTGATTTACAGAAAAAATCAGGCCAAAATAACATTTGCGCCCCTAAACCCATAATCAATAAGATTGAAGGATGATCAGGATTGCCCCCTGTTTCGACATGTAGCTGAATACCATTGCCTAAATCGACTTTGGTTTCTTGCATAAAAGACGCATAAGGTGAGACTTGAAACTGGAGTGCGCTATTCATTGTTATTTTTCCTAAATGAGGATATTTTTTTGTACATAAAATATCCTCATTATTAAACCCTTAAACTGATGCAGGAATCAAGTCAGGAACTAATTTTGTTAATGTTAAGCGTTGTTTTCCTGCAGTAGCTCCTAACAGAATAAAACCACGCAATGTCCCTTCGGCATCGACCGCTTTTGATAACATACCATCTTCAAATTCCTCATTGTCCCATGTCACTTCTACACCCAGTGGCGCAGGTAGAACAGTCAGTGGGGCAGCAGGGGTTTTTACCGCTACAGGCATTGCTGGATAATATACCGTCGTCGCCTGACCACTTAAAGTTTTTGCTAAAGCACGTGCTTGTTGCATGATTGGCATGACAAATGGCAAGAGTGTTCCATTTACTTCAGCACAGTCACCGATGGCAAAAATATCTATTTGATTGGTTTCTAAAAGTGTATTGGTAATCACACCACGACTGGTACTAATCTCTGCTGTTTTAGCCAAAGCAATATTCGGTTGTAAGCCAATTGCAGATAAAACGACATCTGCTTGTAGAGACTGACCGCTTGCAAGTGAAACAATATAGCCACGATCAGTTTTAGAAACTTTTTCTACAGTGGTGCCTAAAACAAATTTGATTCCAGATTGCTCAAGATTCTCTTTAAATGCTTGTGCAACATGGTTCGGCAGTAAACGCCCTAATGGCTGTGGTGCTAAGTCGATTACCGTAACCTGATGACCTGTATTTTGCAAGTCGTTGGCAAATTCACAACCAATTAAACCTGCACCTAAAATCACCACACGTTTGTTGCCACATTCGCCCGTGCTGCAGTTGTCTAAAGTTTCACGGAATGCACGATAGTCAATCAGAGAGTTAACCACGTGAATATCATCACTCCCATCACCAGCTATCGCTAATCGAATCGGATTCGCACCAACAGCAAGAATAAGTTTTGAATAGCCTTGAGTGGATATTTGTCCATCTTTTTCTATTGTCAGTTCATGCTTTGCTGGATCGATACTTTTTACCCAAGTATCTTTTTCGATACGCATATTGAGTTGCGTACTCATTTTTTCTGCATTACCTAAACCAATTTGTTCAGGTGCTTTTTTGCCAACCAAAGCATTTGAAAGCGTAGGCTTCGCATAATTCACCGCATCATCTGCACAAATTAGCACCAGTTCTTGTTCTGTGTCTAATTTACGAAATTCTCTTGCAAGGGTATAACCCGCCATGCCAGAACCTATGATGACAATCGGTTGCATATCCATTCTCCGTACGCATTAAAATAAAAGTAGGTTGGGCTAATCATTATGTTTTTAATGGTGCAATAGCCGTAAAAAAGACCATGTAAACATGGTCTGGGTTGAAATCTTAGATTTCTACCATTTCGAAGTCTGCTTTAGAAACACCACAGTCTGGGCAAGTCCAATCATCTGGGATATCTTCCCATTTAGTACCTGCTGCGATGCCATCTTGTGGCCAACCTTCTGCTTCGTCATAAATCCAACCGCAAACGATGCATTGATATTTTTTCATCTAACTCTCCGATATCTGACAAATACGTTTTCTGCGCTGCCAGTAAATTCCTTCTGCTGCAATGACTCAAATAATATGCAAATGAAAGTGCACATATTTTTTTAAATTTTTACGCAGTTCTATAGCTAAAGTAAAGCAATTATCGGAGTTTATCTCACTTATCGTAAAGCTGAATGGCAGAGTAGGACAAAAGCTGTGTTTGTTAGGCTAATTCATGGAGATATTGTCTGACAATGTCAAGATTAATGCTCAATGTGAGGTCATTCTTCAACGCTGCTGTTTTCAGATAGGTGTTAGATAAGTGAATGTTAGTCCATTATTTATTTAGTTTTTTTATATTCTATGATTCCGACTAAGGTCTAGCTGAAAATAAATTTAATATTATTTATAATAGAATCAGAGTTTGATATACCCAATATTTATTATAAAAATGGTACTAATAAATTCAATAACTTAGAGTGAAAGATACATTCTGGCCTTTTAGTGAATAACTTACATTGATGTCTGATGTGGTTAAAAAGTGTTACAATTCACGTATTCCTTATGTTTTAAAGCTCTCCCCATATTATGAATATGTCTACTTTGTTGTGGTCTAACATCCGTACTGTCCAAAATTTCCCAAAACCAGGTATTTGCTTTTATGATTTAACCCCATTGTTTATGAACAATCTGGTTGAATTAACAGACTCCATTATTGCAAGTATTCCAGTAGACCAATTGGAGCAAGTGGAAAGTTTTGTTGCGGTTGAAGCACGTGGTTTTGTTTTGGCGAGTCTGTTGGCACAACGTACTGGCAAAGGTTTATTGTTGGTTCGTAAAGCAGGGAAGTTACCACCTCCTGTTGTTGGTGTAGGTTATAGCCTTGAATATGGTTTAGACCGTTTAGAAATGTCGGCAGATATTGAACCGCAAACTGTGATTATTGTAGATGATGTTCTGGCAACAGGTGGAACGCTTAAAGCAGTGAAACAATTGATGAGTAAATGTAAACATACTGTGCTTGGTGCAAGTATTTTCCTTGATCTACCTGATTTGCATACAGATCTTGGTATGACAGTGTGGTCTGTTTTAGATGAGACTTCAAAGCCAGTCGAGGCAGCAGTAGCTTAATCAGATTGAATAACAGTTTTTATTTTTATTGTTTAAAAGCCTTGTAAATACAAGGCTTTTTTAATTTATTGATAGATAAATTATATATTAAGAAATAAAAGTGTGTTCCATATATTCAATTAAGCGATTCAAATTTTCAGGTTGTACAAGGCGATGCTGGCCACCTTCAAAAGCATCCACTTGCATAAAGGATTCTAATTGTTCAACTACAGCATACATATCTAGAATTTCATCACCCAATTCAATATAGGCAATTTGTGGAATATCATGATCTAAATCAAGTTCATCAATCGCTGGGTAATCTTCACGGAAATCAGGCTGTAAACTTGGATTAGCGATAATTGCAGGAATATGATGGATTTGTGACATTTTTAAAGCCCAATATCCACCTAAGCTATGTCCAATTAACAAATTAGGTTTAATCTTTTCAATAATTTCGTTATAGAAATTTTCTACAGTTTTGTAGTTCAGATTGCGGTAATCAACATCGATACAATATTTTTTCACTGCATGGATGGCATGGAACTTTGTTGATTCTTTAGATGAATCTAGTCCATGTAAAAACAAAATTTTTGAATGACTCGTGTTCATATTTATCGCTTTCATACTGTCTTTATTCACAAAGATAGAAATAGTGTTGGTAGCTTTTAAACTTTCCACATCAACTATTTTTTGTATTGGACTAGTGTACTGAGCTCTAGAATTTTTATATCTTAGCTTTTGGTCTAAAACGATGATTTAATAAGAAATACAATAATGACTAATGGCGTAAGGTATTGAATATTATTTAAATATACTTAATGTGATAGTGTGGGCTGTTAACAAAATTTAATTATTCTGCATTTTTATTGTTTGAGTGAGCAGCTAGATTAATAAAAATTAGAGATTCAATTGATTAATTTAACCTGCTTAAAAACAGTTTGTGGATTTGGGTTGATGCATAGATTGTGTCTAAGTCGCAGAAAAATGGCATTGAATAATAATTGGTTGTTCAATTGAAAATGATTTAGGCAAGCCATGCTCATTTCGTGGATAGAAGCGAATTTTTTTGAGTAAGGGTTCTAAAATGGGACGCATTTTTGTATCGATATTCGGTGTATAGCTTATTTGTTGAATTTTGCCATTAAAATTGACAGAGAACTTGGCATTAATTGTGATATTACCTTGTGGGTCAAATTTGAATTTATTATTTCCCTGACCATTTAGCTCACAAAAGGGTTCAAGTTGGTTTTGTAATTGTGAAAAATGCGGTTTGACCGCATATTGAACGGTTTCTGGAAATTTTATGAAAAGTGTATATTTCCCATAATAATATTGAATTTTTGCTATTTTTTCTTCATCGCTATTCAGCGATTTATTTTTAAAGTCATTGCTTACTCTTGGTAGTTGATCCATCGTCATTTTATGCGCAATTTCAAGCGCACGAGAATTGAGCAGAGCTTGCGTTGGATTTGGGTTCATTAATTTGACTTGAATTTGGCGTGTATTCTGATTCGGAGTAAGTTCGAGTTGCCAAATATAGTCCTGATTGCGAACATTGGTTGTTTCAATTTTCGTTGGTAAGTCTTTACGAGTATTACTCATGACAACGGTTTGTTCCGCAACGACTGCTGTAGAAAACAATAATATGTCGAAGAGAATGATACTTTGGGCGAATCCTTGCCAGTATTTATTCATGATTTTTTGATTTTTACATTATTGATAGAGTTATATTCATACGCATTATGTTGTAAATCTGCTATTCTATGCAACTTCCGTTTTTTACTATAATCGAGGCAGAGATGACGCAACATAACGCTCAATCGACTTCTGAACAACACATTTCCGAAAACGATTTAATTGCGCAGCGTCATGCCAAGTTAAAGCAAATTCAAGATCATGCCAAGGAAACTGGTGTTAGTGCGTGGCCAAACACGTTTAAACGTGAACACTATGCGCAAGATCTACAAGAGCAGTTTGCTGAAAAATCTAAAGAAGAAATTGACGCTGGGGAACGAGTTTATGTTTCTGTAGCGGGTCGTGTGATGCTTAATCGTGGTTCATTTATTGTGATCCAAGACATGACAGGTCGTATTCAGCTGTATGTTGCTCGTAAAGAACTTGCCCCTGACGTTTTAGAAACTGTTAAAAGCCTAGATCTTGGCGATATTATTGCTGTTAAAGGTTACATTGGTCGTTCAGGTAAAGGTGATTTATATGTTCATATTGAACATTTTGAACTTTTAACCAAATCACTGCGCCCACTTCCAGATAAGTTCCATGGCTTAAACGATACAGAAATGAAGTATCGTAAACGTTATTTAGATTTGATTGTGAATGAAGATACACGTAAAACTTTTGAAATTCGTGCAAAAGTAGTGTCAGGTATTCGTAATTATTTGGTCAATGAACGCTTCATGGAAGTTGAAACGCCAATGATGCATGTGATTCCAGGTGGTGCATCTGCTCGACCATTTGAAACACATCATAATGCTTTAGATATGGCTTTATATTTGCGTATTGCACCTGAGCTTTATTTAAAACGCTTGGTTGTAGGTGGTTTTGAACGTGTATTCGAAATTAACCGTAACTTCCGTAACGAAGGTGTTTCGACGCGTCATAATCCAGAATTCACCATGATTGAGTTTTACCAAGCGTATGCAGACTACAAAGACTTGATGGCTTTGACTGAAAATATGCTTGAGAAATTGGCAATCGACATTTTAGGTTCTACCGATGTTCCTTATGGCGAAGAAGTGTATAGCTTTAAAGGACCTTACAAGAAAATCTCAATGTTTGATGCAATTCTTGAACACAATCCAAACTTTACTACTGAAAATGTTTCAGACCGTGAATTTTTAGCAACATTTGTTCGTGAAGAGTTGAAAGAACAAGTTAAACCGGGCTTTGGTCTAGGCAAACTTCAAACCATCGTATTTGAAGAAACTGTAGAGACGGCATTACGTCAGCCGACTTTTATTACAGAATATCCTGCGGAAACTTCTCCACTGGCACGCCGTAATGATGATAATCCACACATTACAGACCGCTTTGAATTCTTCATTGGTGGCCGTGAGTTGGCAAATGGCTTCTCTGAGTTAAATGATCCAATTGACCAAGCAGAGCGTTTCCAAGCACAGGTTGAAGAAAAAGATGCGGGTGATGATGAAGCGATGCATTACGATGCAGACTTCATTGAAGCATTGGAATATGGTTTACCTCCTACAGCAGGTCAGGGCATTGGTATTGACCGTTTAGTGATGCTTTTTGCTAATGCGGCAAGTATTCGTGAAGTGATTTTATTCCCACATATGCGTCATAAGAACTAGGTTTTATTTGATAGTGAAAAGCCACTGTAAATCAGTGGCTTTTTTGATGGATTTTATTCGGTTTTCTTAGGAGTTTTCATATTTTGGATATCAAAAATATAATTTAACTCATCATGGTATATATTTAAAATATTAAATTGTTCCGAAGCTTAATTATAAAATTGAATGAAATTATTGTATTCATATCACTGAATTATAGTGGGTAATTTTAACAATTATTCATTTTTAAATTGCAATAACACATTTTCACCATTGAAAAATTATCATAAAAAAACTAAGGTGTGGCAGCGAAATAAACTTGAGAAATAACGCATGTATTTAAAAAAGTCACTCTGTGCTGCAATATTCGCAACAATGACATTACCCGTTTTTGCACAAGGTATTGTATTGAATAATGAAGATATTCGTACAGATTTGAACTGGTTAAACCAGCAAGGCGTGATCCAAATTAGCACCTCTACGTGGCCAATGAGTGGTGATGAAATTCAGCGGGCGTTATCTCAAGCAAAAGTTGCAAATAATAGCCAACAAAAAGTCATTAATTCGATTCAAAATGCATTAACAACAGACAATCAAACAGCAAAATTAGATCTAGTTGTAGAAACTGACCAAAAATATGTGCCGCAAGCCTTTGGTGATAGTACAAAAGCACAATATGTCGGCTCATTAGAATTCAACACTGGCGGGGAAAACTGGGATGCTAGAGTTCGTGTAAATGCTGAGAAAGATCCACTTATTGACAATGGTCATGACGTGAATGTAGAAGGTTCATATATTGCAGGGAAGTTATGGAATCAATGGCTGATCGCAGGACAAATCCCAACTTATTGGGGCCCAGGGCACGATGGAAGTTTAATTCGTGGTGATGCGAGCCGTCCAGTCTATGGTTTTACAGCACAACGTGCTGAACAAAAAGCGTTTGAGTCTAAATGGTTGTCTTGGGTTGGACCTTGGCAATACCAAGCTTTTGCAGGTCAATTAGATGATTATAAAGCGGTTCCTGATACACGACTTATTGGACTACGTTTAACGGCTCAACCATTACCTTATTTAGAGTTAGGCGCATCACGTACATTCCAAATTGATGGTGAAGGGCAACCAGGTAGCGCGAAAGCATATTGGAATGCATTTATTGGTAAAGACAATGAATGCGCGGATATTACTTGTACAGGTGAAGGGAATGCTTCAAACCAGATCGCAGGTTTTGATGGTCGTTTAAATCTTCAACCGTTGTTACAAGTTCCAGTCAGCGTGTATGGACAATATGTAGGAGAAGATGAAGCAGGATTATTACCTTCTAAAAAAATGTATTTAGCGGGCGCTGATTATTCTTCAAGTTTTAAAACTATGCCATATCAACTTTATGCAGAATGGGCAAATACTGAAACTAATGGTGATCCTTTAGGTATTTCTTATAGTCATCATATTTATAAAGATGGCTATTACCAACATGGTTTTCCTTTAGGACATGCGATGGGTGGGGATGGTGAAATGATTTCTGTGGGTGGTAATATTCGCTTTGATGTCATGAATCGTTTATCTGCTCGTGCAATCTATGCCAAAGTGAACCAATCTGCGACGAAATTTGGTACAGAACAGATCAATTTAGCTTTCCCTGAAAATGATAAAATTAAGGCGCTTGATTTAACATGGACACATTACGTTAAGCCGACTATTCCATTAAAAATTAATGGTTGGGTGAGTGATTCGGATGTGCATGGCAATGATGGTGGAATATCTATTGGTATCGAAATTCCTTTAGATAAATCATTACTTGGTCATTAATGAATATGAAATATACCCAATTTTAGGTATATACGCTGTATTTTATGCAGATTAATATGATGTATCTTCTTTAATAGACCTTACTTAAAGAAGCTATTCCTACCCTCAAAGTTTGAGGAGTGTGATTTGCTCCAAAACTTTGGAATTTTATAGGCTTATCTGAATTGGATAAGCTTTTTTTATTTTAAATTAATGGCTTTAAAGCTTTTTCTAAATTCGATAAAAACAGTAGCCCTAATTTTATGGCTATAAAATGGTCAATAAAAGTTCATATATCTACAGTTTTTATTCGAAAGACAAAATTTTTTCCACTCTACAGCAAAATTTTCAAAAAAAAATACCCAATTCTAGGGATATTTTTTAGTTTATTTAATGAATATTATTGAACAACTTCTTTAGGTATTTCAATAAAAATAAAGAAGTTACTCCAACTTTAAAAGTATGAAAAGTAAGTTTTATTTTTCATACAATGATAGCTTACCCGAAAAGGTAAGCTTTTTTATTGATTGAAAATTTTTAAATTACCATCAGAGTTTAAATAATTTTTTATATAATATATTTAAATACAAAAGCTTATATCTGTTTTCGAGAGTGATTCTCACCATATTCTTTTATCTTAAATACAAGACTGACTCAAAGTTTACAATGCTTTCTTATATTGAATAAAACCAGTTTTAGTCGCAATACGGTCATATAGAAGTTGTGCATTTTGATTTGACTCATGGGTTAACCAATAAACCCGATCAAATTTTCCATTACATTTGGCATATACATGTTCAATCAATTGGCGTGCATAACCCTTATTTCTATAATTATGATCGATAAACAAATCTTGCAGATAGCAATATGGTTTTTCTGTCCAAGTGCTGTTATGTGAAATTAAATGAACAAATCCAATCATTTTGTCGTTTTGCATGAGTGCATAACCAAACATATCGGCTTGTTCATGATTTGTGATTCGCTTCCACGATAATATGATTTGTTCAGAGCTGAGTTTTGATTTATAAAATTCTAAATAGGCTTGCCATAAAGGTAACCATTGTTCAAAAGTACAATTGGATAAGGGAATGATTTTCATAAAATTCTATAAGCTTCTTGCTTTTGTATATGATGATTTTATATATCAATATAAAAAAACAAGCAATAGAAAAGCAGTGTAAATCACTATAATGAATATAAATTTTCATATGTGTGATAAACACACAATTATTTTGAGCTGGTGTTGTCCATGTCGTTAAATGAGGAAAGACTTACTCATCTTAAGCAGCTTGAAGCTGAGAGTATTCATATCATCCGTGAAGTTGCAGCCGAATTTGAAAATCCGGTCATGCTATATTCTATTGGTAAAGATTCAGCAGTTATGTTGCATCTTGCGCTGAAAGCATTTTATCCTGCAAAACTTCCTTTCCCACTGTTGCATGTCGACACAGGTTGGAAGTTCAAAGAAATGATCACATTCCGTGACAACATGGCTAAAGAGCATGGCTTTGATTTGATCGTGCATCAAAATAAAGAAGGTAAAGATGCAGGTGTAAACCCATTTGATTATGGTAGTTCAAAATATACCGACATCATGAAAACCCAAGGCCTGAAACAAGCTTTAGATAAATACAAGTTTGATGCTGCTTTTGGTGGTGCACGTCGTGATGAAGAAAAATCACGTGCGAAAGAACGTGTGTATTCATTCCGTGATACTAAACATCGTTGGGATCCTAAAAACCAACGTCCGGAACTTTGGAATCTTTACAACGGTAAAGTGAATAAAGGTGAAAGTATTCGTGTATTCCCATTGTCAAACTGGACTGAGTTAGATATTTGGCAATACATTTATCAAGAAAGTATCCCTTTGGTGCCTTTGTATTTGGCCGCTGAACGTCCAGTGGTTGAACGAGATGGTACGCTCATTATGGTGGATGATGAACGTATGCGCTTGAAAGAAGGCGAAGTTCCACAAATGAAATCGGTGCGTTTCCGTACTTTAGGTTGTTATCCATTAACGGGTGCGGTTGAGTCAACTGCAGATACCTTGCCAGAAATTATCCAAGAAATGCTTTTAGCCACAAGCTCTGAGCGTCAAGGTCGTATGATTGACCATGATGAAGCAGGCTCGATGGAAAAGAAAAAGCAAGAAGGTTATTTCTAAGCACTCTCTTTAAAAACCACCCCTAACCCCTCTTTGTGAAAGAGGTGGATAAAAAGCTCTCCTTTCCTAAAGATGGCAGAAGTCTCCCTTAGCAAAGGGAGACTTAGAGGGATTAAAGATTAAAGAGATTCAAAAAGCGATTTCAACAAATTTGTGGAGTTTTGAGCAATGTCTCATCAATCTGAACTAATCAGCCAAGATATTTTGGCGTACTTAAAACAGCATGAAAATAAAGACTTATTACGCTTTTTAACATGCGGTAATGTAGATGACGGTAAATCGACTTTAATTGGTCGTCTGCTTTACGATTCAAAATTGATTTATGAAGATCAATTACAAGCCGTGACGCGTGACTCTAAAAAAGTTGGTACAACAGGTGATGCACCCGATTTAGCCTTACTTGTAGATGGTTTACAGGCGGAACGTGAGCAGGGTATTACCATTGATGTCGCTTATCGTTATTTCTCTACAGAAAAACGTAAGTTCATCATTGCCGATACTCCAGGGCATGAGCAATATACCCGCAATATGGCAACTGGTGCGTCTACAGCTGACCTTGCGATCATCCTCATTGACGCACGTTATGGCGTACAAACACAGACTCGTCGTCATACTTTTATTGCAAGCCTATTGGGTATTCGTAATATCGTGGTTGCGATTAATAAGATGGATTTAGTCGGTTTCTCTGAAGGTCGTTTTAACGAAATTCAAGTTGAATATGATAATTTCATCAGTCAATTGGGTGATCGTCGTCCGCAGAATATTCTATTTACACCGATTTCAGCCTTGAATGGTGATAACGTTGTGAATGCCTCTCCAAGCACGCCTTGGTATACAGGCAAAACTTTAATGAATATTCTGGAAACACTTGAAATCACGCGTGATACCAGTGCGCATGAATTCCGTTTCCCTGTTCAGTATGTGAATCGCCCAAATCTCGATTTTCGTGGTTTCTGCGGTACGATTGCTTTAGGTCGTGTACAAGTTGGCGATGAAATCGTGGCTTTACCATCGGGTAAGAAATCGACTGTAAAAGAAATTGTGACTTTTGATGGTAATTTAGATCATGCCATTGCAGGTCAGGCTGTCACTTTAACACTGAACGATGAGATTGATATTTCTCGTGGTAATGTTTTAGTGAAAGCAGGTGAGCAACCGTTGTTGTCACGTTCTGTACGTGCTTCTGTAGTGTGGATGACTGATCAGCCTTTAGTGATTGGTAAGCTGTATAATATTAAAATTGGCACACAGACCATTCCTGCGAAAGTGGCTAAAATTAACTATCGTACCAATGTGAATACACTTGAGCATATGCAGGTTGATCAGCTTGAACTGAATGCAATTGCAAGTGTTGATGTTGAATTTGATGTTCCAGTAGTGTTTGACCGTTATCAAGACAGTCGTTATACGGGTTCTTTCATCTTTATTGACCGTTTAAGTAATGTGACGGTTGGTGCTGGTATGGTTGAAGCTGCGGTTGAATGGACTGCACACAACGAGCCTGTTACTGCGGAAGATCGTGCTGCTCGTTTAGGTCAAAAACCTGCTGCGGTGTCAGTTTCTGCCAAAGCGCTTGAAAATGCTCAGGTACTTGAAAGCTTGTTGATTCAGCAGGGTGTTGTTGCTATTGCCAAAATAGGTTTATCTGTGGAGCAGGTTGCTTTACTACGTCAGACGGGTGTAGTTGTAGTCACTGATGTTACAGAAGGTACAGATGTTTCTTATGCAGATGAAGCAGCGGAAGTATTGGCTGAAAAAATTGTGGAATTAGTTCGTCTATAAGAGGTTGAATTAATTTAAATAAACCCGCTGAAGAGCGGGTTTATTGTTATGGTGATGAATCTACTGATATCTTTTAATAACTCCCATTTAATGTCGCTACAATCCCAACATAGGAAAAACAGACTGTTGGACTTTAAATTTAAAGTCTAGTAATAATAAGAGAAAATTTTAACAAACTCTCTCACTATAAATTTTGAAATTTAATCTAAAAAATATCCTTCGTTTTTAAAACTAAATATTTCTTTAAATCTTTTGGGTAACTCGAAATCAAGTCTAAAAATACGGCTTTATTCCCTTGATACAACGCACGAGTAGCTTCTTCATAATTTGGCAAATCACCTAACATAGCAGACATAAAACGGTCTACAGCTTGCTTCGCCATCATCTTATGACTTTCAGAAGTGGGATTATTTAACTCAGCATCAATCAGTTTACGAATAATTGCAGAGGCACTTGAACTCTGTTGGTCAAGCCAATCCCAGTGTTTTTGTTGCAAAGTAATTTCACGAGAAATGACTCCAAGTTTTGGACGTCCAACTTTCTTTACAGCTTCGGGTTCAGCGTAACGCTGTTGAATATCAGTGATAGAACCCGTTGTATCAATATCAATTTGCTGACCAGTCTGATCGTTGAAAATTAAAATGGTTTGATCTGTTACAGCTTGTTGCTGAATAGCCAAAGTTACGTTTAATAAAGAATCAGTGATTAGATGTGTTTTGCCAAGAAAGGCGCTATAGCTTGTTTGTATATTCATTTTAGAACTCTTAACTATGTTTATTTTGGTTAGATAATAAATAATTTAATCTGGGTAAAATTATTAAGTGAGTTAATATTATCAGGGTAAAATTAAAAAGCAAGTCAACAATACAAAAAATGATCATTTTAAAAGTGACAGACATTATTCATGGAGTGTTATTTAAATTAGATTCGTTCATACCTAAGTCGACTGTGGTTCAAAAGTATTCAGCTTTATGTTCAAATAGTGAAAACTTGAAAAGTAATGAAATAAACAGGAAAAGTGATGACACAGAATACGATGCAACAGGTCATTATCACCGAACCAGGTGGTATCGAAAAATTGGCTTATGAAACTGTTGATATTCCAACAGTGCAAGCAGGTGAAGTACTGGTAAAAGTTCATGCTTTTGGCATTAACCGTCCAGATATTTTACAACGCCAAGGTTTATATCCGATGCCAAAAGGTGTTACACCCGTACCTGGTTTGGAAGTTGCAGGTGAAGTGATTGCTATTGGTGCGAATGTTTCTAAGTTTACCGTTGGCGATAAAGTCTGTGGTCTAACCAATGGCGGTGGCTATGCGGAATATTGTGTCGTACCCGAGAGCCAAACCATTACAATTCCAGAAAATATGAGCTTTGTACAAGCTGCTGCAATTCCAGAAACCTTCTTCACGGTATGGGCAAATGTTTTCCAAATGGCAAATGCCAAAGCAGGGGAAACATTACTCGTGCATGGCGGTGCAAGTGGTATAGGAACTACGGCACTTATGCTATGCAAATCATTAGGATTAAAAAGTTTTGCTACCGTAGGTTCAGATGAGAAAGTTCAGGCGATCAGCCATTTAACCACTACCATTAATTATAAAACTGAAAATTTTGAGCAAGTGATTAACGAAAAAACCAATAATGAAGGTGTAGATATTATTTTGGATATGGTTGGAGCACCGTATTTAGATCAAAATTTGAATTTATTACGTCGTGATGGTCGTTTGGTTTATATCGCATTTTTAGGTGGTGCAAAAGCCAAAGACGTTAAGCTTGGGCAAATTATGATGAAGCGTCTAACCATTACCGGGTCGACTATGCGTGCACGTACTACTGTGGAAAAAGCAGAAATTGCGCAAGACTTAATGGAAAATGTCGCACCACTTTGGGCAAAAGGTGAGTGTTTACCTATGATTTATAAAACCTTTAAATTTGATCAAATTCAGGATGCACATGCGGCTATGGATACTGGGAATCATATTGGTAAAATTGTAGTTGAAGTCATCTAAATTATTCTTCTAAATCCCTCTTCTTTTTGAAGGAGAGGGATGAATAAGATATAAATATAAGCAGCTTATGGCTTTTTTTATTTCAAATCACATTATAAATGAATCATTTTGCAAAGATTATCCACTACAACTTATTGTCGATAAGTAGTCTGAAAATGATTAGAGATGAGAATCGATAAAGCGCTTTAGACATCAATAATAAGTATAAAGATCTAAAAACCTTCTAAAACAATTTTGCCAATACTTTGTCCACTTTCTATTAATGCATGTGCTTCAGTTATATTTTTTGCATTAATACGACCTAAATTTTTAGAAAGCGTCGTTTTAATTTTACCTTGATCGACCAATTCAGCCAGATGATTTAAAATTTGTCTTTGGCGTGACATATCTGCGGTTTGAAAAGTAGAACGGGTGAACATTGACTCCCAATGGATCGAAATAGATTTTGCTTTAAAAGGATTAATTACAAAATTATCAGGATCATCAATTAAGCCAAAATGACCTTGTGGTGCAATTAAATTGACAATGGATTGGGTATAACCCGCAGTTCCTGTGATAGAAAAAATATAATCAGGCAGTCCAATATTTAAATCACGAACTTGCTGTTCCAAAGGCTGACGATGATCAATAATATAATCCGCGCCAATGGATGCTAACCATGCTTTTGATTCAGGTCGCGATGCTGTAGCAATTACTTTAAGATTGGTTAATGCTTTTAACAGTTGAACTGTGATTGAACCAACGCCACCTGCAGCGCCAATCACTAAAATTGCAGCATCCGCATGTAGCGCTTCCTGAACTTTAAAACGGTCAAACAGCATTTCCCATGCTGTAATTGAGGTCAGTGGCAGTGCTGCAGCTTCTGCATCATTAAGCGTTTTAGGCTTGAGCCCAACAATTCGTTCATCAACCAATTGAAATTCTGCATAAGAACCATTACGTTGATTAGAGCCTGCATAGAAGACTTCATCGCCAATTTTATAGTGCTGAACATTTTCACCCACTGCTTTAACGATACCTACAGCGTCATGTCCTAAGATTTTCCAAGTCTCATTTTCAGGTGAGGTCCGCTGCCGCATTTTAATATCGACAGGATTAATCGAAATGGCTTTCACTTCGACCAGTAAATCGTGTCCAGAAGCGATCGGTTGTTCTAAAGTTATATCTGAAAACACTTCAGGTTGTGAAATTTGCAAAGGTTTTTTGTAGGCAACTGCTTTCATGAGAAATCACTATTTTTGTCTATATATCAAATCAATATCAGAAATTTCACAATTTAAAAAGCAATCAATTGTGTCTTGTTGTGATGTGGTTAAATAAATACAGTATAGATTATCTCTGACTTAATTATAAATGTATGCGAAAATATGCAATCTATATATTTTGTTTTTAGGACTCCCATGACCGATTCATCTGCATCATTAAGTGATATTGAAATTTTAGACATTTTACAATCGATGAAATCGGATCAATTGGATGTCGAAGCACAGCAAATCATTGTTGATGGAGGAAAAGCAGGTCGTCAGGAAGCGCATAAACAAGCACTTGTCGCATTACACAAAAGCTTTGAAGATAAATTCGTTGAAGCTGTGGTATTGGCTTTGAATTTAAATGAAGGTCAAGCGAAGAAAATCCGTTATAAAAAAGATCGTATTCGTATTTTAAAAGTACGTGGTATCGATTATTTAGCGATTGATGGTGCAGAAACGGCTCAAGTTTTATCGCAAGTTGCACAAGCAATTGTTCGTGAAGATGCTGTAGTTACTCGTGATTTGCACAACATTTTCCCTTTCTGGAAAGAAGGTTGGCCAATGGTGCAATTTGATAATGCGTATAAAATTTTAGAAGACGATATCAAAATTCATTATCAAGCAACTTTAGATGCTTTGCTTTCACTGCGTTAATTTTTAGTATTCAATAAAAAACAAAAGCACGAATTTCGTGCTTTTGCCTTATCTGAAAACCAAGAATATTTGTATTGGGATTAGAAATATTCTCAGTTCAAGATTCTTTGTTTATTGTAAGGTTGAATAGAACGGGAATACACCAAGAACTAATGCAGCAGCCAACATGACAAAACAAGTCAAAATCGCCCATTTAATGGTAAATTTTTGATGTTGACCCAGTTCGATACCAACTAATCCACATAATAAATAAGTCGATGGAACCAGTGGGGAAAGGAGATGTACAGGTTGCCCGACAATAGAAGCACGTGCCATTTCTACAGGCGTAATACCATAGTGAGCGGCAGCTTCTGAAAGAATGGGCAGTACACCGTAGTAGAAAGCATCATTCGACATAAAGAAGGTCAGTGGCATACTTACAATCGCAGTGATCGGTGCTAAGAATGGCCCCATACTCTCTGGAATAATCGCAACAAGTTCCTTAGACATAGAGTCGACCATGCCAGTACCTGTGAGAATTCCTGTAAAGATACCTGCTGCAAAAATAATCCCAACAACGTTTAAAGCACTTCCTGCATGGTTAGCGATCAACGTTTTCTGCATATCAACATCTTTGTAATTCACAACAAGCGCAATACACAGCGCAACCATGAATAGAATAGACATTGGTAATATACCTTTGACCAGACAGATCATGAGGACGACAGTCAGTAACGCATTGAACCATCTTAAATGTGCGCGGTTTGCTTCAGGGTTATTTGATATTTGAATATCATCACCATGACTCACATCTAATTCAACAATACCTAAGCGTTTACGTTCCATACGACCATACATATAGCCGACGAAATATAACCAAACAATTGCAGCAATCATTGGTAAAATCATTGGAATAAATACATCACTTGGGTCTACATGAAGTGCACTGGCTGCACGTGCAGTTGGACCACCCCAAGGCGTTAAGTTCATGATGCCGCTTGCTAGCATCATTAATGCTGCCATGATAAGTGGGCTCATACCTAAACGCTTATAGAGCGGTAACATTGCGGCAACACAGATCATATAGGTTGTAGAACCATCGCCATCCAATGACACAATGATGGTCAGTGTAATTGTACCTATGACCACTTTAAGTGGATCACCTTTGACCAGTTTTAAAATAAATTTAACCGATGGATCGAAGAGACCCGTGTCAATCATGATGGCAAAATAAAGAATTGCGAACAGTAGCATGACACCTGTTGGTGCAAGTTTTTTCACACCATCGAGCATCATTTCGCCCAGTTCTTTGATTTCAATGTGCCCTAAGCTATCTACATAGAAACTAAGACCGTATGCAATAAGTGCGAATAAAATTGGGACAAGTGTAAGGGCTGCAAGCGCTGTCATTCGTCTCGACATGATCAAATACATGAAGCACAAGATCATGCCTAAACCTAATACGGTTAGCATAGTTCAATCCTTGAAGTAGAAATTTTTAGTTTTTTGAGCAAGTGAATGCTAATGTTTATTTAAATAAATTAAAATATACATATTAAAATATTAAATTGATTACTATTTATTAAAAAAATAAAATATTTAAAACAACAACTTACACGACCTGTGTGTTTTTACATCAAAATGGATTTTATTTTTAATATATTGATTTATATCATTATTATTTTCGATAAGTTTGAGTGAATATCAACATGTTAATTTTCATATTTCCAAAATTTATATGCTATTGGCTGAAATATTACACAGGAATTGATCAATACATCGAAATTTATAAGGTTTATTGATGTATGTATATTAATTAAATAAGTTAAATTAATATTTAAATTGTTTTACGTATAAAGTAGAGTAGATAAATAAACCTAGCATTATTCGCTAGGTTTTAAGAATAATCAACAACTCAAATTACAGTGAATCGTGTTCTTCAGTTGTGGTTTCACTTCTTTCAAGTAAGCGAGTCACCAAGAGCTGATCAATTTTAAAATGATCGACATCGACCACTTCAAATTTATAGCCACCAAAAATAGTGGCATCGGCAGGGCGGGGAATTTTACGCAATTGGTACATCATAAAACCTGCTAAGGTTTCATAGTTTTCTTCATCAGGCATTTCATCAATTTCTAAAGCATGCTTTATATCTTCAATTGGTGTGCTGCCTTCAATTAACCATGAATTATTATCACGTTTAATGATTTGCTGTTCTTCTTCCATTGGTGTAACCCAATCACCCATCACCGTAATCATGATGTCGGAAAGTGTGATAACACCCACAACCAAAGCATATTCATTAATTACCACTGCGAATTTTTCTTTAGTCGAGCGAAAACGATCCAAAAGTTCAGACAATGTTAATGTGTCTGGAATGATTAAAACGGTACGAATGGTATTTTCATTGAGTTGTAGTAATGATTGGTTTTTGAGAATACGAACCAAAATATCTTTAGCATCGACATAGCCAATCACTTGGTCAATATTTTCACTGCATACTAAAAATTTAGAATACGGATATTCAGCAAGTTTTTGGCGAATACTATCTTCAGACTCTTTTAAAATAAAGAACACGACATTTTCACGGGTGGTCATACTAGAAGGTACATTACGTTCTTCAAGTTCAAATACATTTTCAATAAAGTGTTGTTCTTGTTTTTGTAAAACACCTGCCAGTGCACCAGCATCCATTGCCGCAGAGATATCATCAAAGGTAATGTTGTCTTCACGTGTGGTATTGATTTTAAATAAGCGGAACAACATATTCGCTATAGCATTTATAAACCAAGCTAAAGGCTTACATACAACAATAAAAATTTGAATAGGATTAATGACTGATACAGCAATTTTTTCGGGTGCAATCATTGCCATACGCTTAGGCATTAAATCTGCAAATAGAATAAATAATGATGTCACCATGGTGAAAGACAGAACAAAACTAATCGTTTCAGCCCAATCTCCAACATAAAAACGTGTCACAAAGTCAAAGAAATAAGGGCGAAACGCACCTTCACCCAAAATACCACCAAGAATGGCAATAGCATTTAAACCGATTTGCGATGCAGCAAAGAACTCAGCAGAGTTTTGCTGTAAGTCTAAGACTTTTCGCGCTCTTTCATCACCTGATTCTGCGAGGATTTTAAGTTTAACTTTACGTGCACCCGCAAGTGCGATTTCAGTTAAAGATAAAAATCCTGCTCCTACAATAAGGACTGCGATGATGAGGATATTCTGGAAGAGGCTCACGAATCCACCTGTGGATCATCATTATTATGAGATATTGTTTAACACAAAAAAGGAGGTGGTAGTGAGTTACTCACTACCGATTTAAAATTAGTATAAGCTTGAAATCATAAGAATTTAAAAAAATTTAGATCAATATTGAGAAAAATGCGAATTATTGTGCATAAATTCACGATTTTCTTCTTCAACCATCTGACGTGCAACATATAAAATCAGTTGGCGTAACCAACGATGTGCAGGGTGATGATGGAGTAAAGGACACCAAGCCATTTTTAATTCAAATTCAGGAATATAAAAAGGAGGGTCTTTAATTAATAAGTTTTGGCTATTTGCTTGTAAACGTGCAATACGTGAAGGTAAAGTCGCAATCAAATCAACATTCGATGCCAAAAGAGCAGGCATTTGATAATGACGAGTAAATACTGAAATTTTGCGTTTTTGACCAATACGCTCTAAAGCTTGATCAATCCAACCTAAACCTGCTTGTTTTTCAGGGTTAACACCAAAGCCAACGCCCATTCCTGTTTTAGATACCCAAATATGTTGTGCATCTAAATAGCTTTTTAAATTTAAATTCGGTGCAGCAGGGTGCTTATTATTCAACAAGCAAGAAAAGCTGTCGCGCCAAACTAAAACTTGATGAAAGCTTTGTGGAATTTCATTAAAGCGGTTAATGGCAAGATCGACTTTACCTTGCTCCATGTCACGGTAAGACACATCACTTGGTGTTAAAAAGTCGAGCACAACATTTGGTGCTTCTGAACGTAAAGCTTTGACTAAACGTGGAACTAAAGTCGCTTCTGCATAATCTGAAGTCATGATACGGAAAACACGATTCGATGTATAAGGACGGAACTCTGTACGAGGTTCCAAAATCATCGATAAATCGGATAAAGCATCACGAATACGTGGTTGTAATTCTAAAGCTCGTTCTGTTGGAGTCATTCCTTCAGAAGAGCGAATCAAAAGTGGGTCATTAAATAAGTTACGCAGACGACGTAAAATATTACTCATGGCAGGTTGGGTAACACCCAATTGTTCAGCAGCACGAGTTACATTTTTTTCACGCAGAAGTACGTCAAGGTAAATTAGAAGGTTTAGATCGACCCGCTCCAGATTCATAAAATAAATACCGAAAATAAAATTTGGAAATCATTTATGATTATGCCATAAGGAAATGGTTTTGTGTAAAAAGCAGATAAAAAAACATCATGCGAACTGGAGCTGATATTGCTATTTATTAGATCGATAATCGTTTGTAAATCATTTATAAGCTCAGCAAGTTAAATACAGAAATAAGAATACAGGACAATATTCCCAATACGGCCAATTTAGCCCTTTGAAATGTTTATTCTAGGTGAATTAATCAACACGTTAATTTTGAGTATTATGGTCCAAAAACAGCAAATATAGACTCGAAAATGATGCATTAAGAAATCTTGTTACAAGCTCAGACTTAAGTCTAATCCTTATTAAAATGACATATTGTATTATTTTTAATCAAAAATATTATTGTAGTTAAATTGATTAACCATTTAAAAACAGTGTTTTGTGAATTTCTTATATAATTATAATACGACTTTGATCTATATATTTTTTAAATAAATACTGAGAATTAACGCAGAATATTGGATTATTTTATAGAGTCAATCTAAGCTAAGCCTATAACAGCGAAGTGTTCTAAATCTGAACAATGCCGCCAATATAGGTGGGAAGTCGATTTAGCCCTTCAATTGATGAAATCCTAATATAAAATACAGGAAATATCATGACTCAATATCAAACAGCGATTGATGCAATCCGTGAATTAAAAGCAAAATTCGGTAGCACTTGGCGCGATATTAGCCCAGAAGATGCTGCACGTATGCAAATGCAAAACCAATTCAAAACTGGTTTAGATATTGCTAAATATACCGCTGCTATTATGCGTCGTGATATGGCTGAGTATGATGCTGACTCTAGCAAATATACACAGTCTTTAGGCTGCTGGCATGGCTTCATCGCGCAACAAAAAATGATTGCGAATAAAAAATATTTCGGTACGACTGACAAGCGTTACATCTACCTTTCTGGTTGGATGGTTGCTGCTCTTCGTTCAGAATTCGGTCCACTTCCTGACCAATCTATGCACGAAAAAACTTCAGTATCTGCATTGATCGGTGAAATTTATACATTCCTTCGTCAAGCTGATGCGAAAGAATTAAACGATTTGTTCCGTGCGCTTAAAAAAGCAAACGAAGCTGGTGATACTGCTAAAGCAACTGAAATCACTGCTCAAATCGATGGTTTCCAAACTCACGTTGTGCCAATTATTGCGGACATCGATGCTGGTTTCGGTAACGAAGAAGCGACTTATTTACTTGCTAAAAAAATGATCGAAGCGGGTGCTTGTGCACTTCAAATCGAAAACCAAGTATCTGATGCTAAGCAATGTGGTCACCAAGCTGGTAAAGTAACTGTTCCACATGAAGACTTTATCTCTAAAATCCATGCATTACGTTATGCATTCTTAGAAATGGGTGTTGATGAAGGTATCATCGTTGCACGTACTGACTCTGAAGGCGCTGACTTAACTCAGAAAATCCCTGTAGTTAAAGAGCCAGGCGACATCGCTTCTCAATATATCAGCTACTTAGACACAACTGAAATTGACATTGCTGATGCTCAAGAAGACGAAATCTTGATCAAACGTGATGGTAAATTACACCGTCCTAAGCGTTTAGCTTCTGGTTTATATCAGTTCCGTGAAGGCACTCAAATTGACCGTGTTGTACTTGACTGTGTGTCTAGCTTACAAAATGGTGCGGATCTTCTTTGGATCGAAACTGCGACTCCAAACGTTGAAGAAATCGCTCACATGGTTAACCGTGTTAAAGAAACAGTTCCAAATGCTAAGCTTGTTTATAACAACAGCCCATCATTCAACTGGACTTTAAACTTCCGTCAACAGTCTTATGACCGTTATGTTGCTGAAGGTAAAGACGTTTCTGCTTATGACCGTGCTAAATTAATGAGCGCTGAATATGACGAAACTGAATTAGCTGCTGATGCTGACGAAAAAGTTCGTACATTCCAAGCTGATGCTTCTCGTGAAGCTGGTGTGTTCCATCACTTGATCACGCTTCCGACTTACCACACAGCTGCTCTTTCTACTCATGAGCTTGCTAAAGGTTACTTCGGCGATCAAGGTATGCTTGCTTATGTTGCTGGCGTACAACGTAAAGAAATCCGCGGTACGATTGCATGTGTTAAACACCAAGCAATGGCTGGTTCTGACATCGGTGATGATCACAAAGAAATCTTCTCTGGTGACAATGCACTTAAAGCGCATGACGATGCTAAAAACACAATGAACCAGTTCGGTGGTTAATCCTCCCGACTGATTTATAAAAACCCTGCGAAAGCAGGGTTTTTTATTGGTTTAAAATTATCGTAATAACCGAATGAATAGGAATAAAAAATATCAGAATCAAACAATTCGTGAGTCATAAGGAACTAAGAATAAATAAGGTGCAATGTCTTATTCTTTGGTCAGCTTATAATCTTCTGCAAGAGAGCCCTCTATTTTCGCACCACTTTCGTAATCACGAGCTTCAATAAAATTTTCACCTACAAAGAACTTACGGCCATCAGCATTTTTATCGAGTGTAATGATTGAACCTGATGAATCAAAAGCGAAAGTACCTGTAGATTTGAACTGTTGACCATCACCTTTGCCTTGATACAACTCGGTGAGTTCGTAGTGATAGTCAGACTTGAGTTCTAGTTGAGTTTCGATGCCAGAACAATCTGCACATGGCAATAAACCTTTATAAGTACCTGCCCAATCTAGACTATTTTCTGCTTGATGTTCAAAGTCGGCAGTTAAATTTGCGGCTTCATTATTTTGTGTCGTTTGCGTTTGAGGGGGAGTTTGAATATCTTCAGAAGCTTGGTCTTTGGGTTTTGTACAGGCGGTAAGAAGCAATCCTAAAATTGAAACTGTGAGTAATGTTTTCTTCATCTTTGATATCTCATTATGAATTCTAGAGCAAATGTATAACGTAGCTCAGCCAGTGATCCTTTTAATTGATTTTTTATTTTATCGCCTGAAAATTTATCATGATATGTGAATAATGTAAGAAATATAAAAAACTAAATTAAATAATAAAATTAGTAATGGTGATAAATGATGTTGTAATTACGGTTGTGGATTAAAAACTATTCAACTTTAAGCTTGTATAAATGTGACGATAAAAATGTGGATTGCATATCTAATAATCAAGATTCAAAGTTTAAAAAATTATTAAAAGATTCATCCATAAAATAAATTTTGATAATCATGATTAAGAATTGCATTGGATTAAATGTTTTAAATGCACCAAATGTTGATATATGCAAATTATCAACATAATTAGCTTAATAATAGATATTTATTCGCAAAATTTGTATATTTATTATTTTATACATTTATATATTAATTGTCTATTTAGTAGGCGAATTGCATTTTTATATTGTGTTTTGATTGCTACAATTCAGCCAATTTTTTATGTATCGGTGCGCTTTGTGTTTGAAAAATTAGCTGAACAAAGTTTGGAGTTAATGGGGTGGGAAATTGACAATCATTGGGATTTAAATATCGACCAATGTGTCATGATTGCCGCACCACATACCAGTAATTGGGATGCTTTATATGCACGCTTGGCGCTCAAAGCTTTAGGGATAAATGTTCGTATTACCATTAAAGATAGTTATATGAAACTACCATTTGGTCCTTTTGTACGGGCAATGGGTGGAATAGGAATTGATCGTCGCCCTAAACAAGATGGTAAGGATCGTCCAAGCATGGTGCAATTGATGGGTGATTTGTTTAAGACACATCCTAAATTGGTGATGTTGGTTACTCCTGAAGGAACTCGTGCTAAACAGGAAAATTGGAAAACGGGTTTTTACCATCTTGCTATGAATGCAGGCGTGCCAATTGCTTTGGCATATATGGATTATGAAAAGAAAAAGACTGGCGTTGGTAAAATTGTTTATCCGACAGGGGATTATGAGCAAGATATGGCTGAAATTATGGATTTTTATGCACAAATTAATCCAAAACACCCAGAGTTATTCAGTGTAGATACACGTTATTATCACACTGATCATAAATAATATTTTATTGTGTTGATTTAAAATATATTTAAACGCGAATCAAAAAATCCTCTCCCTCTTGCGAAACCCTGTTTCTCATCCTTTTAACGGAGAGGGAACTTCAATGTAAATCAAAATTAATTTTGCAAGAGGTCTAATAAATTATAGAGCAACAGTCGGTTGTATTTTTTGGATACCACCCAGTGAATGGCAGGCTTCTGTGTAGACAACATATTGTTGTTGAACCACTTCATTCAACGGTAAATCGAAAAGTTCATCCCCAGATTTATAGCTTTCTATATATGTCGTTGCTTTTTGCTTACTTGCCGCCAATGACTGTTCGTAATAACTTGTGATTGCGCTATGGGTTAATTGACTGGTTTCAACATTATTACATTGAAACTGATTCAATAATTTTTCAGCTATTTTAATTTCACTAGATGTGCCAATTGCACATCCTGTTAAGAAAAGAATTATACTTAATAAAAACGAGGTTTTCATCACAATAATTTATAAAAAATGAGTAATGAGATTCTATGCTTAATTGCACTTTATAAATAGGGATGTAACCTTTAATTATTTGAAATATAGTGTTAGTTGTAGAAGTATTGTGCAGTTGAGTAGGTGAATAATTTTTTAGATTAAAAATTCAATCATTGTCTATTTTACTGTGGCGAATTTATAAATAAAGATGAGTTTTAAGCAATTGTGGTGCTGAGTAAAAAACAGCCTGAAGTAAATAATAAACCAAGTACGATACGTTTAAACTGTTGCTCTGAAATTTTATAAAATAATTGAGCACCTAATATTGCTGGAATACTGACACTGATCATAATTAAAGCAAAATAAGGCAAATGTTGCTTTTGAATCGTGTCTTGAGCAAGATAAATGACGATGGTAAAAAGCTGAATGGCAAAATTGAAATGCCTCAAGATATAACGTTGCTGCTCTTTCGGTAGATTTTTAAGCATGACCCACGCAGCGGGAGCAGCACCACAAAAACCGCCTAAGCCACCTAAAATACCACCTAGAAAACCAACACTGCTATCTGCGAATTTTCCCATCTTTTGAATACGTGAAAACTCAGGTGCGAAGTACATGATTGGGCACCAAAGCACTAGAAAAATCCCGAGTATAATTTTAAAGGTATGTCCATCAATCAGATGTAATAAATAAGTGCCGAGTGGCACACCGATTAAACCTGCTACTATATAGGGTAATACCAATGAGAAAGGCAAGTGATGCTTTTGTTCTTTGCCTAAGGCAATGATATGACTCCATAATGAAGCAAAAACAACAATAGGTGCTGCAAGCTGCGGAGGTAAAATCCATACCCAAAAAGACATAGCAATAAGTGCAAATGCGAAACCGGTTAGACCTTGTACAAAGCCTGCAACTACGGCACCAATAATAAAAATAAGCCAAGTCATAAGTATAAATCAGTGCCAATAATGGAAGTTTCAGAATAGTTTGAAATTTCAGGATATTGAGAAATTAGGCACTATTTTAAAAGAAGTTTATCAATAAAACCCTCATTAAATTCATCATTTTTTTCGCTTTAGATATATGGCGATATGATTGATTCACCATAAAAGCCTCTACGAATAGAGGCTCCATTTTCAATTAAGCTGAATTATTTATCTGTTTTTGGATGCAAAGTCTGCGTTAAGCCATTGATGTCGCCACCGTTAATGCCTAACTCACTCATTAAACTGTCTATGAGGGGAGCTTGCGAGCGGTAACGTAAGGCACTATTCACCACTTGATCTGAAAGCGCAACTTGACCTTGCTCACCGTGTTCATTACTGCCAGTACTCGAACCAATAGCTCCCAAGCCATTGACTTGGAGAATTTTGATATCATCAATATTTTCCATTGGCTTAACACTTTCACGAATGATTTCAGGTAAATATTTGAGTAAAGCTAAACGAATTTGCATTTCAACTTGTTCAGTAGACAGAATATTATTGGCTTCATTGACAGCACGTGTACCTGCTGAATCTACTTGGTATTGTTTTTCTTGAGCCTGAGCAAGCAAAATTTTTGCATCAGCCTCACCTTTGGCTTTTAAACGCACTTTTTCAGCTTCAGCCTCTGCACCAATACGAATTGCTTCGGCATCATCTGCTGCTGCAAGTTTAGACGCTTCTGCTGCAACTGTGATTGCAATTGCATCTGTCTCTGCGACCTGTTTAGCTGCAACCAATTCAACTGCTTTTATACGTTCTGCACGTTGGGTTTCACGAACGGTGGTGACTTCTTCTTCTGCTTTTACCGCTTGGGCGCGAGCTTGGTCAGCGAGTGCTTTAGCCTCAGATTCTGCACGTGATTTCTCTGCAATGGCAATGGCACGATCTTGCTCTGCCAATTCAATGGTCTTTTTCTGTTCGACTTGTGCTTTTTGAATTGCTTGAGCTTTTAGAATATTTTCATTCTCAATGTCACGGTCAGCAGCAATACGTTTTAATTGCACTTCACGATCAGCGGCAATTTTTGCTTCGCCAGCTTCACGTTGCTTTTCCGATTCTTGTGTTGCAATTTCAGCTTGTTGTTCTGCACGACGAATAGAAAGTTCACGAATTTGCTCCATCTTAGAATATTCTTCTTCACGTGTAATTTTAAGACGGGCTTGTTCGGTTTCAAGGTTTTTAGTTTTGATTGCAAGGTCTGCATCTTGTTCAAGACCATTACGTTTTTTACGACGATCTTCGATTGTTTCTGTAAGTTTAGTTAAACCTTCAGCATCAAAAATATTTTGAGGATTGAAAAATTTAAAATCTGTTTGGTCTAAACCTGTCAAAGATACAGTTTCTAATTCAAGACCATTTTTAAACAATTCCTCAGAGACTGCTTGTTGGACTTTTTGTACAAAGTCTACGCGCTTTTCATGTAATTCTTCCATAGCCATTTCAGCAGCAACAGAACGTAATGAATCGACAAATTTGCCTTCGACTAACGATTTTAATTCATCAGGTTGCATGGTTTTTTTACCCAAAGTTTGGGCAGCAGTTGCAATAGATTCAGCTGTTGGTTTTACACGAACATAAAACTCAGCGGCAACATCAACGCGCATACGATCTCTGGTAATTAATGCTTGGTCTGCGGCACGTTTTACTTCTAAACGTAGCGTGTTCATATTGACTGGAATCACTTCATGTAAAACAGGAAGAACAATCGCTCCACCATTTAAAATGACTTTTTCTCCACCAAATCCTGTTCGGACAAAGGAAACTTCTTTACTCGATCGTTTATAAAGTCTGGCAATAATTGTACCAATGACAATTAATGAAATTAAAATAATGCTCGCGAATACAAGTATTTGATATAAGTTTGAGTCAAACATTTTATTATCTCTTGTCTAGTTTTTAGATTGAAATGTAAACGGCTTGAAAGCCCACTTTTGTTTTTTGGGTCAAAACAACCTCTTGACCTTGCAGAAACACAACATCTGTTTCTGGTTCTACTAAAATGTAATGCATTTGACCAAATTGATCGCTGACCTTGGCTTGAGCAGGATAATTTAACTTCGCATTACCTAAAATAATTTGGGCAGTACGACCAATCAGTTCATCACTATGAATCGCTGTCGTTTCATCTTTAGGCAAAATTTTGGCAATAATAGCGGCACTGGTTCTGACTAAAGGCATACATAAAATGAAACTAGCAGGTGCGATGATCCAAAGTGGAAAATAACTATTTGTATAATAGTGATAAATATTTTGAGTGATCAAGCCAAATAGGGCATAAACGGTGAGAAAAATAATCAACCAAACTAAAACGGGAACACGACCTAAATAAAGCCAGTCTAAAAACTGTATAAAAATATTACTTGAGTCTAGATCTACATCTGCATGATGTGTATTGGGATGATTTACGTCAAGTAATTGATCTGGAATAAATTGGTCAAGAAAACCTTGCGAGCTTAAGCCAATAATTAACAGTAGACCTTCTAAAATACCCAATAGAAACATTAAGCATAAACTTACGCTAAAAAGTAAATTCGATGGATGCGTAAAAAGTTCCCACATATTATTGTACTCAAAATTTTTGTGATCAGAATTGTTATAAATTTTTTCATTTTAGATGAAAGACTAAATGTATCATCAATTGATCAATAAAGTTTATCGTTTTTACAATAGACACGCAATGCAGTTTTATTTTATTGAAATAAAAATCAATAGTTTAATTGTTGATTACTATTTTTTTATTTAAAAAGGCTTAAAAATATTGCTTGCTATTCACTCAATGATTACATTATAAATATTAAAGCTTGCAGAGTGAATTACAGACAAAAAAAATACGCAACGATTGGGGTGATCATTGCGTATAACAACGAATCTGTTTTCACAGTTTCGGTTAAGGAGAAATGTTATGAACTTTGGGGAAAATTCATAACTTGAGTAAATTGTAGATGTTCATCTCTGTAAGTTCATTGGTATTCACGTTAATAAGTGTTAAATCTCGTAAACGTGATTAAAGTGTGAACAGCTTCAAACAAAAATAGCCTTTCATTTGAAAGGCTATTTTTGTTTATTCAAAGCTTAATTTATTGAAGATTGAATCATTTTAGAAGTGAAAAACTCCAAGTCCATTTTTGATCTCATCTAAAGTATCTTGCGTGATAATACGGCATTTGTCCGTACCTGTTTTCAAAATATCCATAATATAATCAGGATCTTTAGCAAGTTCCATGCGGCGCTCGCGAATTGGTGTAATCAATTCTTTTAACACTGCTTCAAGACGTTTTTTCACTGTACCATCGCCCAAACCGCCACGACGATAATGCGCTTTTAACTCTTCAATTTCTTCTTTGTTTGGATCAAATGCATCCAAATAAGTAAATACAATATTTCCTTCAACCTGACCTGGATCTTCAATGCGAAGATGGTTCGGGTCGGTATACATTGCATTCACAGCTTTCTTAATGTCTTTATCTGAAGCATCAAGCACAATGGTATTGCCTAACGACTTCGACATTTTTGCTTTACCATCGAAACCAGGTAGACGGCTCATATTCGAAAGCAATGCTTTGCATTCAGGTAAAACTTCTTGGCCAATTTGACGGTTCAAACGACGAACGATTTCATTGGTTTGTTCAATCATTGGAATTTGATCGTCACCAACTGGAACAACAGTCGCTTTAAATGCAGTGATATCGGCAGCTTGAGCAACTGGGTAGCATAAGAAACCAGCAGGAATATCACGTTCAAAACCACGTAATTGAATCTCAGCTTTAATGGTCGGGTTACGTTCTAAACGTGAAACCGTGACAAAGTTAAGATACAACATAGTGAGTTCATTCAAAGCAGGTAAGCAAGATTGAACGCAAATCGTCGTTTTTGTTGGATCAATTCCAACAGCCAAATAATCTGTAGCCACTTCGATAATATTACGACGGACTTTTTCAAAGTTATCCGCGTTATCCGTCAGTGCTTGAGCATCTGCTAGAAGAAGATGTTGATGATGAGAATCTTGTAAGCCCACTCGTGAACGTAAAGAACCTACAAAATGCCCTAAATGTAGTTGTCCAGTAGGACGGTCGCCTGTCAAAATGACAGGACGATTATCTTGATTCGCCATTATCCGCTTCCAACGTCTTATAATAGACAGTCATGTTTTATGAATGGGCACATTGTACGAGATTATTTATTTTAATGTCAGTGAAAAATTACATTGGATTTATTTTTATCAGTAAATGTGAATATCTACAAAAAATTCTATAGAAAAAAAGAATTACACATTAAAATAGTGAAATAACTAAAATTTTGGATAAAAAAATGGCGAGCAGTTTATTAATATTATTAGATGATATTGCAGCAGTACTTGATGATGTTGCGGTGATGAGCAAAATGGCTGCTAAAAAAACAGCAGGTGTTCTAGGCGATGATTTAGCCTTAAATGCTCAACAAGTCAGTGGTGTACGTTCAGATCGTGAATTGCCAGTAGTTTGGGCGGTGGCAAAAGGTTCATTTATCAATAAATTGATTTTGGTGCCATTGGCATTAGCGATCAGTTTTTTTGCACCTTGGTTAATTACACCTTTGTTGATGATAGGCGGTTTATTTTTATGTTATGAAGGTGTTGAAAAAGTCATTCATAGTGTGCAGCATAAAAAAGCCAAAACAGAACAAGCAGCCCAACAAGAACTTGAACAGATTGAAACTGATCTGGAAACATTTGAAAAAGATAAAATTAAAGGTGCTGTACGTACTGACTTTATTCTTTCGGCTGAAATTGTGGTGATTTCACTTGGAACGGTTGCTGCAGCAACGTTTAGCACGAAAGTCATGGTTCTTTCTGTTATTGCGATTTTAATGACCGTTGGCGTATATGGTTTTGTTGCAATGATTGTAAAAATTGACGATCTCGGCTTATACCTAACACAACAGGCATCTAGTTTTAAACAAACGATTGGACGTGGTTTACTTGCATTTGCACCTAAGTTAATGAAAACACTGACCATCGTGGGGACTGTGGCGATGTTTCTTGTCGGTGGGGGAATTATCACGCATGCTGTTTCTTCTTTACATCATTTAACTGAAGAAGCTGTTGATCATGCTGAACTTATTCCAACGGTAGGTAATATTATTGGTGCAGTCACACCGACTTTGATTAACCTTATTATTGGTATTGTGGCAGGATTGTTGGTGGTATTGGTCTTAGGGCTGATCAATAAAATTCGTAATAAATCAACAACTGCATAATATGGAAAAACATCATAAAATTTTTTCAATTTAAAATAAAAAGGATAGGGCTATGCGCTGGAAAGGACGTCGTGTCAGTGAAAATGTTGAAGATCGCCGTGGTGGTGGTCGTGGTGCTAAAGCCGGTGGTATTAGTATCATCGGGTTAATTGTCGCTTTTGTCGCATGGAAATTTTTTGGTGTAGATCCTCAACAAGCATATCAAGCTACTAAACAAGTGACTTCGGCAGGGGCGACACAAGGTGCTGCTCCGACCAATTTGACACCTGAGCAGCAAGAGGCATCTGGTTTCGTTGGAACAGTTTTGGCAGATACAGAAGATACATGGACACCTATTTTTAAACAGCAAGGTGTTCAGTATGTTTCACCAAAATTGGTGATGTTTAGTGGAGCAATACAGTCAGGTTGTGGTTCAGCTGAATCTGCAATGGGGCCATTTTATTGTCCGGCAGACCAAAAAGTTTATATCGATACTCAATTCTTTAAAGACATGCGCCAGCAAATGGGTATTTCAGGCGAACAAAATCAATCTGAACTTTCAGCAAAAGATGAAGCAGGTGATTTTGCACAGGCTTATGTCATCGCGCATGAAGTTGGACATCATGTTCAAAATCTTTTAGGTATTTCTTCCCAAGTTCAGCAGGCACGTAAACAAGCCAATGCAGCTCAAGGTAATCAACTATCTGTTCGTTTAGAGTTACAAGCGGACTGTTTAGCGGGTGTCTGGGCAAACCATACGCAACAGCGTACACAGTTTCTGGACAAGGGCGATATAGAAGAAGCGATGGATGCAGCGCAGAAAATTGGTGATGACTATTTACAGAAAAAAGCCCGTGGATATGCCGTACCAGATAGCTTCACGCATGGTACCAGTGCACAGCGTATGCAATGGTTTAATACAGGGATGAAAACTGGCGACATTAATAGTTGTGATACTTTTAAGTAAATTTATTTTGAGTGTGAATTGAGAGAGTGATTTGCTCTCTTTTTAATTGAGAATGATTTTACTCATCTACTTTTATGTTAAAAAATATAACCAATAAGCATTATTACCACTATTTTTTGTAAAATTATTATTCTGGGTGAATAGTCTTTTGTTTTGTATTTCTTTAGGAAATGATTGAGTGTTTGGTGTTCATTTAAATTAAAAATAAAATAGGACTCTGATGGGTAATTATTTTTTTCTCCAAGTGTTTACCGTTGTTTTTGCACTTTCGATTGCGACAACAATTTTTAATAAACGCATTTTAGGATTCCCACAAGCGATTGGAGTACCGCTGGTTTCTGCAATTTTTGTTTTCATTTTGCAATGGGGTGCAAGTTTACTGAACGGTAATCAATTTATATCTATCAATATTCATAATATAGAAGAAGCAGTAAGAAATATTGATTTTTATGATTTCTTGGTTAATGGCGTTATTTGTTTTATTTTGACTTCGTCAGCACTCAAATTCAAAGTTTCCGATCTAAAAGTATATTGGAAACCGATCAGCATACTTGCTACCATTGCTTTATTGCTTTGCGCTGCATTTTTTGCAGGACTGGTTTTTGGCTTCCAATATTTGGTGGGAAATCCTGTACCGATATTAATCTTATTACTATTAGGTTCTGCTTTAGGGGCGACAGATCCCATCGGAATTAAAGGTGTCTTAAGTTCTGTACGTGCGCCACACCATTTAATCGTCAAACTTGAAGGCGAATCATTATTTAATGATGCGATGTGTATTGCTGTATTTATGACATTGTTGAATGTATTGAAAGGTGAGCATTTTAGTTTAGCGGCAACATTGCAAACGTTACTCTATGAAATTGTTGTAGCAGTGATTATTGGTTGGGCATTCGGTTTAGGTATTTTACGTCTCATGCGTGGTAAGCATGAAATGGAGTCACTCATTTTGACCACGGCATTGTTGGCATGTGGTTCATATTTGGTCGCATTATTTGCCCATGCCTCAGCACCAATTGCGTGTGTGATTGGCGGTTTAATAGTTGGGAATAAATGGAAAGAAATTTTACAAGATCGTGAAATTCGAGAGGTAAACCATTTTTGGCATACTGTTGAAGGGATTATCAATTCATTCTTATTCACATTAATCGGTTTAGAGATTTTTATTTTAGATTTGAGTACCAGTTTGATTCTCGGTGGTATTTTTGCCTTCTTTGCTCTACATTTATCACGATTTGCAGCCAACTTTTTATCATTTGCATTTTTCCCATCTTTTCGTAAAAAAAGTTATAACGGTAGTTTAGCAATCCTATCTTGGGGGGGAGTACGCGGTGGTATTTCTTTGGCTTTGATCCTTGCCGTGGCGAATGTGCCAGAATTACGAGAATATAGTAGTATTTTGATCGGATACACTTTTATTAGCGTTTTACTTTCAGGTGTGGTTTGTGGACTCGGTCTGCCAGCGGTAATGAATGCATTTTATTACAATCCTAAAGAGGAGACGACAGGCTTCAAAGGCTGGTATCAACGCATATGTAATAAGATGAATAGAACAGGGGTGAAATATATCGTTGGTGAAGATGCAGAAGGACATGAAACGATCACGATTTATAATCCTGAAGCTTTGGTCGATAAAAAATCGGCTGATGGTGTCACATCTGTTCATCATCCTGAAAAAGCGCAAGAAGTAAAACGTTTAGAAAACCCAAATAATTTCTAAAAATTGTACGACTTTGTAAAATTTGGATGAATTTTCCACGTACCATTTATTAAACGATAAAACACATCGAATGCTTTCTTACGATGTGTTTTTTACTTATAGAATTTAAAATAATTATTTTCAAATGCTGATTAATAAGTATATGAATATTAGCGGTAATTTAAATTTAAAATGAACAAATAATAAAAAAAAATATATAAATAACAATTTTCATAATGAAATTAAGCTATTGATAAATATATTTATTTTAAAATTATTAAAATATAATTATGTGATAAATATCGTTAAAAAAAATTTAATACTATCGATATTTTGCACAAAAATAATGATTTAGAGTAAAAAAATAAACTTTTAATTGGTATATTTCACGCAAAATACTTAAATAATAAAACAATATACATAATTATATTATAGTGTGATAATAATCACATTGTTTAACATAGCATTAACTGTCACATCTAACTTAAAAAATGTGCGGATAAAAACTAAATTTCTAAAAATCAATGTATTAGAGGTTATAAAATGACAATCATAACAATTATTGCTAAAGAAAGTCACAGCATTTTGCAGCAGACGACAGCGAATGATATTCATTTGACGGAAAATTCTGTTGTGGTGGTCAATGTGTCTAAGGATGATGTGCAAACATTAGTACGCAATGGCAACTCACTGGTGGTTACACTAAAAAATGGAGAAAAAATAGTCATAGAAAACTATTTTAATGACAAAAATAATTTAGATAATTCAATTGTCTTCCAAGATGATACAGGTAAATTGTTTACGCTAGGTGACTTTGGCGCTGATGGTGTTGTTGTAAATTATAATCCGATTGAATCGGTTGAGCCTTTGTTATATCACGATGGAGCTGTGCCAATTTTACCGTGGCTTGGTGCCGCATTGGGGGCTGGTGCAATTGCTGCTATTGTGGCAAATGATGATAAAGATGATGGTAAAGATACGACAGCACCAGCTAAACCAACTGCACCAACAGACTTTGTAGATAATCAAGGTACTGATCAAGGTACATTCCCAGGTGGTACACAAACAGATGACACCACACCAGGGATTGTGATTGGTTCAGTGACACCAGGTGAAACACCAACATTGATTGTCGATGGTGTAGAAGTTCCATCAACGTATGATCCAACGACAGGTACATTGACGCCAGTGAATCCGTTACCTGAAGGTCCGCATGATGTGACCTATACAATTACGGATCCAGCGGGTAATACCAGTGAGCCAAGTGATCCAA